>CALMCS010000434.1 GCA_937862875.1 uncultured Comamonadaceae bacterium | reverse complement strand
AAAGACGACCGGGCCAGACAAGCGAGCAGACCCATGAACAAAGCAAAAGGAGACACATCGGATGACAGCAAACCCACGGGTGTTTATACGCGGAGCAGGCGGCACATCGTTTGGCCGTCATGAAGGTAGCAGTGCGCTTGATCTCATGGCGCAAGCCGCATCGCAAGCCTTGAATGCGGCGGGACTTCAGCGGACTCAGATTGATGGCGTGCTGTGCGGCTATGCCACGACGCTGCCGCATCTGATGCTCTCCACCCTCTTCTGCGAACGCTTTGCTCTGAAGCCCCACTATGCACACGGCATGCAGTTGGGAGGCGCAACGGGTGCGGCGATGATCATGGCTGCGGGCGAGCTGGTCCGTTCCGGGCGTTGCCGCAATGTGCTGGTGGTTGCGGGCGAAAACCGACTCTCCGGACAATCCCGAGACAGCTCGATCCAGACGCTTGCGCAAGTGGGTGATGCCGATTTCGAAGTACCCAACGGGGCGTCGGTTCCGGCCTATTACGCACTCATGGCCTCGGAATACATGCATCGCACAGGCGTCACTTCGACGGACCTGGCGGAGTTCGCCGTGCTGATGCGCGAGAACGCCCAATCGCATCCCGATGCGCACTTGCGCACGCCCATCACCGTTCAAGACGTTCTGGCCAGCAAGCCCATCGCAGCGCCACTGACCTTGCTCGATTGCTGCCCGATCTCCGACGGAGCCATGGCACTCATCGTGTCGAGTGAACCCGGCGCGCACGGCGTCGTGACCCTTCGCGGAGCGGGTCAGGCGCACCGACACCAGCATCTCACCGCGATGGACGATGTGATGGACTGCGGCGCGCTGCGGGCCGCTACCAACGCGCTCGAAGAAGCTGGAATGGCGACTTCCGAGTTCGACTATCTCGGAATCTATGACTCCTTCACCATCACGCTCGTGATGCTTCTGGAGGAGCTGGGCTTTGCTCCGCGTGCGGGCGCTGCAGCGCGGCTGCGCGCGGGAGACTTCAACCGCGACGGTGCCCTCCCGCTGAACACGCATGGCGGCTTGCTGTCGTTTGGCCACTGCGGTGTGGCGGGTGGAATGGCGCATGTGGTCGAGACATGGCGGCAGATGTGCGGACACGCAGGGGATCGTCAATTGAAAAGAACCCCTTCGCGTGCATTCATACATGCCGATGGCGGCGTGATGTCGTCGCACGTGAGTCTGGTTTTGGCGCGCGAGGAGTGATCTAGACATGCAACACATTGCCCCAGCTTCAAAACCCCTTTCCGCGCCTTTCACCGAAGGGCTCGAAAAGGAAGTACTTCGCTACCAACGCTGCACCGCATGCGGCCATCCGCAAACGCTGGCACGTTATGCCTGTCAACAGTGCGGCGCTGCTGAATCACTCACCTGGAACGACGCGAGTGGCAACGGAACCGTGCGTGCTGCGACCGTCGTTTCACGCGCACCTTCGGACGACTTTCGCGCGCTTGCACCCTATGTGCTGGTGATCGTGGAACTCGAAGAAGGTCCGCGCCTCATGGGCCATGCGCAAGCCGACGTGAAGATCGGAACGCGCGTGAAAGCCACATTTTTCAAGCATCTGGAACGGACTCTGGTGCGGTTCGTTCCGCTGGCGTGAATCGCTAGCACTCGATTGCACCGCTCATCCAATTACATACAACCAACGGAGACAAAAATGGATTTCATCAATCAAAGTTCCAAGCAACGCAGGGCCATTGGATTGGCCTGCGCAACCGCATGCGCGCTTTTCGCTTGCACCTCAGCCTTGGCTCAGGCCTCCGGTGGCTATCCGAACAAGCCCATCAAACTCGTCGTGCCCTACCCGCCAGGAGGCCCGACCGATATCGTCGCTCGCGTCGTTGCGCAGAAGTTATCCGAGCAGCTGGGGCAGTCCATCATCATCGACAACCGCCCGGGTGCGGGCGCAAACCTGGGCGCTGAAGCCGTTGCTCGCAGTCCGGCAGATGGCTATACGCTGATGGTGGCCACCACAGCCCACGCGATCAATCCTGCGTTGTTCTCCAAGCTCAATTACTCGATCACCAAGGACTTCGCGCCGATCTCGCAACTCACGGCAGGCCCACTTGTCATCGTCGCCACACCGAACCTGGCAGCCAACAATGTGAAGGAGTTGATCGCTCTGGCCAAAGCCAAAAATGGAGAGATCAATTTCGCGTCGTCCGGCAATGGGCAGTCCACGCATCTCTCCGCTGAACTGTTCAACGCGATGGCGGGCACGAAGATGAACCACATCCCTTACAAAGGCAGCGCGCCCGCGCTCACCGATGTGATGAGTGGACAGGCCGATCTGATGTTCGACACCATGTTGTCCGCCATGCCTTTCGTGAAAGGCGGCAAGCTCAAAGCCATCGCCGTGACCAGCGCGCAGCGTTCGCCAGTTGCGCCCGACATTCCCACGATTGCCGAGTCCGGCCTGCCCGGCTATGAAGCCATCGCATGGAACGGGTTGTTCGCACCCGCTGGCACACCCAAAGAAGTGGTTGACCAGATCAACGCCGCCTTGAAAAAGGTTCTTGAAGCACCCGATGTGAAGCAGCGATTTGATGCCCAAGGCTTCGCCGCGCAATGGGGTACGCCTGCCGACTTCGGCAAGTTTGTTCAAAGCGAAGTGGACAAGTGGGCCAAGGTAGTGAAGACGTCCGGTGCCAAGGTGGATTGATATAGCTACGTGACCCCCAGGGCGCCACTGGTGCGCCCTCCAAAGACACCCTCTCATTGAAGCCCCTTGCTTCAAGAACCACTGGACAATCATGATGGATCTTCTCCAATCCGCGCTCAACCCGAGCTCCGTCGCTGTCATCGGCGCTTCGGACAACATTCACAAGATCGGCGGTCGCCCCATTTTCTACATGCAGAAATATGGCTACCAAGGCAAGGTCTATCCGATCAACCCTGGACGCTCGGAAATCCAGGGACACAAGGCCTACGCCTCTCTCGCCGATCTACCTGAAGTTCCCGAACTCGCTCTCATCGTCGTGGGTGGAGACAAGACGCTTGCCACGGTGGAAGACTGCGCGGCGCGGGGCGTCCAATCAGCCGTGATCATTGCGTCGGGATTCGGCGAAACGGGAGCGGAAGGCAAAGAGGTCGAACTGCAAATGCTCAACGCTGCGCGCGCCGGCGGCATGCGTATCTACGGCCCGAACACCCAGGGGCTTGCCAACTTTGGCACGGGCGCGATTGCAGGTTTCTCCACGATGTTCATCGAAGTGCCACCGATGGATGGCCCCATCGGCATCGTCAGCCAAAGCGGCGGCATGAGCGCAATGACCTATGGCCTTCTGCGCGGACGTGGCCTGGGTGTGCGCCATGTCCATGCCACGGGCAACGAAGCCGACGTCACGGTGGGTGAGATGGCCTTGGCGGTGGCGCACGATCCCGACGTGAAGCTGCTGCTTCTCTACCTGGAAAGCATCGCCAAACCAGAAATACTGGCGCAGGCGGCGGCTTACGCGCGCGCTCGTGATCTGCCCATCATCGCGGTAAAGGCCGGACGTACGATTGGAGGCCAGCGCGCGGCGTCTTCACACACCGGCTCCCTGGCCAACGAAGACAGAGTGGTGGATGCGTTTTTCAAACACCACGGAATCTGGCGCGTGCGCGACCCGCATGAACAGGCGCGCGCAGCACAGGCCTACTTGAAAGGCTGGCGTCCCGAGGGTCGCCGACTGGTGGTGATCAGCAACTCCGGCGCCAGTTGCGTCATGGGTGCCGATGCGGCCGACGATGAGAAATTGCAGCTCGCCGAACTATCCCAGCAAACGCAAAGCGCGATTGCTGCGAAGCTGCCGGGTTTCGCCACGACGCAAAATCCCATCGACATCACCGCGGCGCTGCTGTCCAACAGTGGCTTGTTTGGCGATGTGCTGCCGGCAGTGGCAAAGGATCCCGCAGCAGATCTTTTCTTCATCAACATTCCCGTGGCTGGCGCGGGATACGACGTCGAACGATTCGCAAGCGACGCTGCGGCCTTCGAGAGCGCGACGGGCAAGCCGGTCGCCGTGTCCGCGTGGCAGGAATCCGTGGCCAGCGCGTTTCGCGCGCATGGTATCGCGACGTTTCCCAACGAGGGAGAGGCCATCGGCGTACTCGCCCAAGTCGCCAATCACACGGCGCTCATGCGCAAGCCCCGCACCGAAGCCAGCGCCATCCCCGATGTGCAAGTCCCCGAAAAAAGTGGTGATTCGGCGTTTCTGAACGAAGCACAGAGTTTCGAATTGCTCGCCCGCCACGGCGTGCCGACCGTGCCCATGCGCATGTGTACATCGGCAGACGAGGCACGCGCGGCGTTTGATGCCATCGGCGGTCCCGTCGTCGTGAAAGCCTGCTCTGCGGACGTACCGCACAAATCCGAGTACGGACTGGTCGCCCTCAACGTGACGTCGCGCGAGCAGGCTGGCGAGCTCTTTGAGCAGTTTTGGGCCAAGATGGACACCATGCAGGTTGCGCGCGACGGCGTGATCGTCGCGGCAATGACCAAGGGCTTGCACGAGTTCATGATCGGCGCGCGCATGGACCCGGTGTTCGGCCCCGTGGTTGTCGTTGGCAGCGGCGGCGAGTACGTGGAAGCGCTCAATGAGTGCGCGGTTCTTCTGCCCCCATTCAGCCCGGAAGATGTCCAGGCCGCCCTTCGCGGATTGCACATCGCGCCGCTGCTCGATGGTGTGCGTGGCGAGCCGCCAATGGACATTGGCGCGCTTTCGGAGCTTGCAGTCACCGTTGGAAATGTCATCACTGGCGCACGTGGGCGAATTGCGTCGTTGGACCTCAACCCCGTGATGGTCAGGGCAACAGGTCAAGGTGTCGCAGTGGCGGACGCCTTGATTGAAACGAACCCCTGACGTTCGTTCGACAGCGATCCCAGAGAGCGCGACGTTTTTTTCGTTCACTGAAACTATTTCAGAAAAGCACCAAAAGCGTCGCGCTCTTTGCCCCATCCAAAACAGTTCTCTCCAAGCCATCTGAACGATGGCTTTTTCAAGGGTTTTCCCGGCAGGTCATTTCACTGGATAAAACTTTATTCATCAAGTTTGACGCGTACATCGCGTGGACTCAACATGGCATTCAACCGCCACTGAACCAACAGGTGAAGGAGACAACATCGTGCGATGGACACAACGCCCCGAAGGCTCCAACTGGGGAGATTTTGGTGCCGATGATCAACTGGGTCGAACCAATCTGATCGGACCCGAACAGGTACGCAAAGGCGTGTCCGAAGTGCATGAGGGTCTGAGCCTCTGTCTTTCATTGCCACTCGACTTTCCGGGCGGCAATGCGCTCAATGTGAGACGCCATCCTCCGCGCCTCACACCTACCAAGCGCGAAGACATCGAGTATCTGAATTTCCCATTGGGCCACGTTTACGAAGGTGCAAGCGATGTGGTCAGTGACGACCAAGTGGTGCTTTCACTGCAGTACTCCACCCAGTGGGATGGCCTGGCC
>CALMCS010000433.1 GCA_937862875.1 uncultured Comamonadaceae bacterium | reverse complement strand
GTCCTTGTTGTGATCCGGCCGGCGGGGGACGGGCTGGCTGCACCGCTTGCGGTCGAAACGCAGTGGAGAGCCGGGAGGCGAAAAGAATTTGTCCCGCGAGGAATGCGCCGAACGCAGTGACAAAGCAGGGGAAATTGTTTTCGCCGGACGGTTGCAGCCATGAAGCCCGAGGCGCAGCCGCGCCACCGCCAGGATTCACAACGAGACAAGGACGCCTTGGGCCGATCCGCTCCGAAAGGAGTTATGGCCGACTCGGCATCCCCGCACGAAGGTTTCACCGACTCGTTCCCTGACGCGGGCCAGGTCAACGCTCCAACGACTGACGAGAAAGCCCCTGCCGCACCTTGCGATGCCGATCTTGAAGCGTGGCGTGGAAGTTTCATAGCTAGGCCGGGCGGTGTGTCCGTGAACCATCCTTCGTGATGCGATAGACGAGAACCGCCAGCGTCGAGGGCGGCACACATTCGCACAACCTGCCGCAGCAAGCCTCGGCGTATCCGGCGCCCCAAGCCTATTACGGCGGGGCGCTGGCCAGGCCGATCCGGCGTAAGCCGGTTCGGCTCTCTCTTGAAGGGGCGCCAAGCATCGCGCGGCGGGGATGGGCCTTGCGCCGATCCCCTGGAGGCAAGCGTCAGCGCGCAGCGCCGCAGGCGCGAAGGCGTGAGGGATTGAAGCCGAATGGCCGTGACGGCAAAGGTGGCACGGGGCGCAGCCCGAAAGCCCGGCGGCGCGTTGCGCCGGCACGCCGAGGTCAATATGGATCTACTGGCTAGTGAGCAGCGTGTCAGCTGCAGGGTTCACTGTAAGTCTCTCCGACCCTAGGCCTCGCGCCGTGCCAGCACCAGAAATGCTCCCAGTCCCATCATCGTGACCCCGGACATGCGGGTCATCATGCGGGCGCGGGCGGCACGGGCCGCCTCCGACCTGAGCAGACGATGGGCAGCAAAGACCGCCACGACATCAACGAAAGTATTGAGCGCAACGCAGAGGCTGCCCAGCAGCACCAGTTGCGGCACCAATGCCGCGCCCGGATCGACGAACTGCGGCAGAAAGGCCAGAAAGAACAGCGCGGTCTTGACGTTCAATGCCTCCACCACGATGCCCTCGACCAGCGCACGACGCGCGCCTTGAGGCGCCATCGTTGCCACTGCTGCCGTCGGCTCCTGCCGCAGCCACATGCGGATGCCCAGGTACACCAGATAGGCAGCGCCCAGGTATTTGAGCAAGTTGAACGCCAATGCCGATTGAGCAATGAGCACGGACAGGCCGAATGCCGCCGCGAGCACATGCAGCAATCCGCCCAGACAGGTGCCCAGGCATGAGGCCAGACCTTCGGATCGGCCACCCGCCGCCGTGCGGGCGACGACATAGGCAATGCCTGGGCCGGGTGTGACAGCCAGGAGGATGGCGGCGACAAGGAACGCAAATAATGACATGACGTGACCTGGAAGTTTCAGCGGTTCAGAACGGCAGCGGCATCCCTGCCGAGCCAGGGCTGCTGGATGTCCGCGAGCGGATGGGCGATGCTGCCATCACCATAGGACCCCACCACTTGCGCGATCACCACGTGATAGCCATTGAGCCATTCGGCCTGCCGCCGCTTGGCTTCAAGGTGTGCGGGATGAGTCATCAGCGCCTGCAGGGCCTCCATGCTGTCCCAGTAATAGACGTTGGAGATCAATCCCAACGAGGGGTTTTCCCAGGCTTCATCACCAAGGTAGCCGGGAATGGATTTCGCGGCATCGGCAATGGTTTTGTCCAGAGCATGAAATTCTTCGTCCACTTCACGCATGGCAAAGGTGAACGTGGAGGCATAGATCGTTCGCATGGGTCGATACTATCCTTGCAGCTTGCTCATTCGGCCTCGCGCATGCGTTGCGCCAGTTCGGTATTTCCACCTGCCTGCAACGCGTCGGCGGCCCCCAGCCGATCGCGCTCATCCTTGTTCTGGCTGAGCTTGCGCTTGCTCACCAGCGAGGTCACGGCGACCTCGATACCTACGATGCTCCGCAGCATGCCGTCGATGAATTCGGGCGTGGAATCCGACATCTTCCAGGGCCGTGGTTCGCCTGACTCATGCCGGCGCGTCAGCCGCCCGACCATACCGCGCACGAATCGCTCGTCGTCGCGCACCGTCAGCAGGCCGTGCGCGTGCACCACTTCATAGTTCCAGGTTGGCACCTGGCGGTGCGCCTCGTGCTTGCTGGGATACCAATTGGGTGAGACATAGCCCTCTGCCCCGCGAAATACGACCATCACCGGGCTGCCCAAAGCACAGCGCTGCCACACCGGATTGGCGCGGGCCACATGCGCCGTGAGCATGCCATGCGTTCCCGCACCGGGATCAAACTCGAAGGGAAGGTGGTTGGCGTCCAACCCCTCGGCATCGTGCGTGACCAGCACGCCCAGCGGGTGCTCGCGGATGATGCGGGCCAGTTCTTCAGGCCGGGTTTCAACAAAGTGAGCGGGGACGTACATCGCAGGGAAGTCCTTGAGACGGTATGAAAGAGCTTTACTTTGATGTCAAACCGGCATAATTAGAAGATCCAGTTTTTTAGATTTTCAATGGGCCAGTTTGACGAAGAAGGTCGCAATCACCCGGGCGCGACTGGTGCGGGGCGCCGCATCTACGACCTGCTGCGCAGCCAGATCGCCGATGGCACGCTGCTACCCGGCGCACGGGTGATGTCCACGCGGGCGCAGGCCGCGGAGCTGGGCGTCTCGCGCACCACCGTCACCGCCGTCTATGAGCAACTGACGGCCGAGGGTTTTCTGGTGACGTCCACCGGGCGGGCAGCCCGGGTCGCCAGCCCGTTGGCGGCAGGCATGCCCAGCGGGAAGGTGCCCAAGCGGCAGGCCAAACCTGTGCCTTCCTTGTCGAGGTTCGGGCGCCGGGTGGCGCACATCAGCGCCCCGGCCTTGCAGCACACCGAGCCCGCCCGCTTTGATTTCCTATACGGTGCTGTCGCCTCCCGGGATTTTCCGAGCCTTGCCTGGCGGCGTGCGTACCAGGCTGTGCTGCTGCGCCAGCAGCACAGCCTGTACTACATGCCGGCCGAAGGCGACCCGGCACTGCGGCGCGCCCTGCAAGGCTATCTGCGCCGAGCCAGAGGCATCGCCTGTGATGCCGAGCAAATCCTGGTGGTGCATGGTTCGCAGCAGGCGATCGACCTGTGCGCGCGGCTGCTGCTGGACGCGGGGGATGCCTTTGTCTTCGAGAATCCGGGCTACCTTATGGCGCGGCACTGTTTCGAGGCGACTGGTGCCCGCCTGCTGACCACCCCGGTCGATGGGCTGGGGCTCGATACGGGCCGCTTGCCCGAGGACGGTGGTGCCCGCCTGGCCTACGTGACGCCATCACATCAATTCCCGCTCGGGGGCGTGCTGCCGATTGGCCGCCGCCAAGCACTGCTGCAGTGGGCAGTGCGTCATGACGCCTGGATCATCGAGGATGACTACGACGGTGAGTTCCGCTATGGCCAGCGGCCGATCGACGCGCTGCAGTCCATCGACACTGATGGCCGCGTGATCTATGTCGGCACTTTCTCCAAGGCCTTGTCCCCTCAGCTTCGGCTGGGCTACATGGTGCTGCCGCACGCGTTGGTGCCGGTGTTCCGGCAGGCCAAGCGCCTGGCCGACCGGCATGCGCCCATGCTGGAACAGCAGGTGCTGGCGTCGTTGATCGAGAGCGGTGCCTACGAGCGCCACGTGCGGCGGATGCGCCGCGAAAACGAACGGCGCCGAGCCGCCCTGCTGCAAGCGATTGCGCAATGTCTGCCCCAGGATGCGCAGATCGACGGGTCGGCGGCTGGCCTTCATGTGGTGCTGTGGCTCCCCTTCCTGCGCGCGCAGCAAGAGCCCACGCTGGTGGCGGCGGCCCGCCGCGAGGGCGTGGGCGTTTATCCGGTAGGGCCGCTGTTCGCTCCGTCGTCGTTGCATGAGCGGCCCCGGTCGGCCGGGCTGATCCTGGGATACGCCAGCCTCACGATCGAACAAATCCAGCAAGGCATATCCATCCTGGCTTCGGTGATTGCGGGAATAGGTGCGCGATGAAGAAGACGCTGCCTCAGCCTTGCGCTTGAGACAGCCCGGGGACCCTCGGATGTTTCATGGCACTGGCCTTGTAGGCCCGTGCTCCGAGGCATCGCGCCCTGCAGCGATGCCGCCCATGCCGCCGCCTGAGCCACAGCGAAGGCGGCGGCGTTCTG
>CALMCS010000432.1 GCA_937862875.1 uncultured Comamonadaceae bacterium | reverse complement strand
CGCGACTGGCGCTGAAGCAAACACTGAACGGCCCCTTGGGGCCGTTTTGTTTTGGTGTGCGAACGCATAATGCAGGGGTAGACAAGCTGCCAGCCGCGTGAACCGCGGGCGCAGCCGTTTTTTGTACCGCATTAGAAATCACCATGACTCAAACCGTTTTTGTCATCAACGGCCCCAATTTGAACCTGCTTGGCACGCGTGAGCCCGCCGTGTATGGATCGCAGACGCTTGCCGATGTCGAGCAGATCTGTGCGGCGGCTTGCCAGCGCCATGGCTTTGAATTGGCGTTTCGCCAGAGCAATCACGAAGGCGAACTGGTGGACTGGATCCACGAAGCGGGTCGCCTGGCGGCCGAAGGCAAGTTGCGCGGCATTGTGTTGAATGCCGCAGCGTACACGCACACCAGCGTCGCGCTGCTGGATGCCGTCAAGGGCACGGGCGTGCCGATGATCGAGCTGCATATCAGCAATGTCCATGCGCGCGAGAGTTTCCGCCACCACTCCTATCTTTCCGCTGCGGCCAAGGCGGTGATGTGCGGCTTTGGCGTGGCTGGCTATGGCCTGGCGATTGATGCCATGGCGGGTTGGACGTCGTGAGCGCTGCGTCCCACGAACTGGCGAGCCTGCCGCTGCCCGATGAGGTGCTGCAATTGCAGGCCGCGGCGACCGTGCACCGCACCGCCAGTGGCGGTGATGCAGGCGGCGACATCGTCTGGCATGTGTGGGGTGAGCGCGCCGAGGGTGATGCGCCGCTGGTGTTGTTTCATGGCGGCAGTGGCAGCTGGATGCACTGGATTCGCAACATCCAGGACTTGGTGGCCGCCGGAAAACAGGTCTGGGCGGTGGATCTGCCGGGCTTCGGTGATTCGGTCGCTCCGCCCGTTGGCGGCGATGCGGATGCCATCGTGGAGCCGCTGTACGAGAGCATGCGCGAGCTGTTCGGCCTGCAGGCCTGTGACCTGGTCGGATTTTCGTTTGGCGGCATGACCGCCGGCATGCTGCTGGCCGCGCACCCCGAGGTCGCTCGCCAGTTGGTGCTGGTCGGTGCTCCGGCGATGGGCGTGGTTCCGCATCGGCAATTCGAGCTGAAGGCCTGGCGACATCTGCCGCCGGCGCAGCAGTTGGAGGCGCACCGCTTCAATCTGGGCGCGCTGATGCTGCTGGACGCCTCGCTGATCGAAGGCCTCGCGCTGTCCACGCATGTGGCCAACGTGGTGCGCGATCGCATGCAGCGTCGTCGCCTTGCACACACCGATATTCTGGCGCGCTCGCTGCCCCAGGTCACTTGCCCGGTGCACGCCATCTACGGCGAAAGCGATTCGCTCTACAAGGCGTGGATTGCGGCGCTGGAGCAGGCCTATGCGGATGCCGCACCGGATTTTCGCGGCTTCGAGTTGATCGCCAATGCGGGCCACTGGGTGCAGTTCGAGCAGCCCGCGGCGTTCCTGAACGCGCTGCTGTTCGCGCTGCGCGACGGCGCGAGCGCGCGTTGAGTGGGAGCGAGGTGAGACCATGACGACCCCTGCCATCGATGAACGCGAAGTAGAGATCAAGGCGATCCGCGCGCAGGGGGCTGGCGGGCAGAACGTCAACAAGGTCTCGAGCGCCATTCATCTGCGTTTCGACGTGATGGCCTCGTCCTTGCCCATCGATTTGAAGGAGCGCCTGCTGTCGCTGCGCGATCAACGCATCACACAGGACGGCGTGGTGATCATCAAGGCGCAGCAACACCGCACGCAAGAGGCCAACCGCGTGGACGCGCTCGCGCGTCTGCAGGAGCTGGTGGACAGCGTGGCCACGGTGCCCCGCGAGCGGCGTGCGACCAAGCCAACGTGGGGGTCGAAGCAGCGGCGTTTGGAGAGCAAGACGCAGCGCTCGAGTGTCAAGGCGACGCGCGGTAAAGTGCGAGACTCGTTTTAAGGTCAGCGGCAGTGCCACCCTTGCAAAGCAACCAACGATCCATTCATTCATCAACCACGTCGATTTTTCACCTGCGAACGTGAAAGCGTTCCCGCAGTTCAACCATGCTAGATCTCCCACTCCATTCCCTTCACCGTCCCGCCGCCGCCCAGATCGCAGAGCCTTGGCTACTCGTGCTGATGCATGGCGTGGGAAGCAATGAGCAGGACCTGTTTGGTCTGGCTCCGTACATCCCCGAAACGTTTCACGTCGTCAGCCTGCGGGCGCCGTATCGCATGGGGCCGAATGCCAATGCGTGGTTCGAGTTTGGTGTGAATCCCGATGGCTCGCGCACGATCGACGAGGAGCAGGAAATCGCCAGTCGCGCCTTGGTGGTGCAGACCGTCGAGGCCCTGACGCGCCAGTTGAATGTGCCGGCCTCCCGCGTGATCGTGGGCGGCTTCAGCCAGGGCGGCATCATGTCCTTGTCGGTGCTGCTGACGAAGCCGGAGCTGGTCGCCGGAGCGATGGCACTGCACAGTCGCCTGTTGCCCGAGGTCCTCTCGCAGATCGCGCCGGCGAGCGCCTTTGCTGGCAAGCAGCTGTGGGTGAGCCAGGGGCTGCAGGACAACGTGATTCCGGTGGCGAACGGTCATTTCATCGTCAAGCAGGTCGAGCCGCTGGGCTTGAATCTCACGTACCGCGAATTCGAGGGCGCGCATGAGATTCGCCCGCAGGAACTGACCGCGCTGGTCGCCTGGCTGCAGCAGCTCAAGCCCGTGTCGGCTTGATCAGAAGACCAGCCAGCCAATAATGATGGGTTCAGCGAGCGCGCACCGCGGCCGGTAGCGCCGTCAGGGGCAGGGCGGTCTTGTACCGCACCTGCTTGAGTGCAAAGCTCGAGCGGATTTTCTCGATGCCCGCAATCGGCGTGAGCTGCTCGATGATGAAACGCTCGAGCGCCGCGATGTCGGGCAGGGCCACGCGGATCAGGTAGTCGGAGTCGCCGCTCATCAGGTAGCACTCCATCACCTCGTCGTGCTCGG
>CALMCS010000431.1 GCA_937862875.1 uncultured Comamonadaceae bacterium | reverse complement strand
AGCATTTTGCTGCGTCACCTGGTCCATCTGGGTGATGGCTGTGTTGACCTGCTCGATTCCGGCAGCCTGCTCGTTCGACGAAGTTGCAATTTCACCAACCAGCGCGGCAAGTTGCCGCACGGACTCCAAGATGTCGCCCATGGTCGCACCTGCCGTTTCCACTTGCTGCGAACCTTCGGCGACCTTTGCGCTCGATGATGCAATCAGCTCTTTGATTTCCTTCGCTGCAGCAGCACTGCGCTGTGCGAGTGTTCGCACCTCGCTTGCTACCACCGCAAAGCCTCGTCCTTGTTCTCCCGCGCGTGCAGCTTCCACGGCGGCATTGAGGGCCAGGATATTGGTTTGAAAGGCGATACCGTCAATCACAGAAGTGATGTCGTCGATGCGTTTTGAGCTGTTGGCGATTTCTCGCATCGTCACTACCGCTTGCTCCACCGCCGAACCTCCGCGTTGTGCATTGTCCGAGGCCTGGTTCGCCATGTCGCGGGCCTCAGTCGCGTTCTGGGCGTTGTGGCGCACGGTTGCCGACAGCTCCTCCATGCTTGCAGCCGTTTCTTCCAGCGAAGACGCTTGCTCTTCCGTGCGGGATGAAAGGTCCGAGTTGCCGGCCGCGATCTCTGTGGCACCCCCGTTGATCTGAACGACGCCCTCGCGGACTGCGCCGACGGTACGAGACAGGCTCGACTGCATGTCCTGAAGGTAGGGAAGAATCTGTCCGACGCAGTTGCCCCCAAAGAGCGCGATCGGCTGGGTCAGGTCGCCGTCCGCGATGCGCTTGAAGTGCCCCTTGATGTCGTCCAGTGGGCGCTTGACGCAAGCCACCACATAGAGATCGCCCAAGATGACCAGCAGAATGCATATGGCCACCAGAACCCCCGAACCGATAAAGGTTGACTGACGGTTGGAGGTTGCGGTCTTCGACAACCGATCTCCATACTCGTCGGCATAGGCTTCATATCGGGCCGTGGTGTCCGCGAGGGCGCGACTGGCAGGCACGACGACTTTGCGATCATGCTCGGCTGCCCCTGCAATATCGCCTGCCGCGAGGAGTGCCCTCTGCCCTCCAATGCCTTGATCAAGGAAGGTCAGAAAGCCTGTTTGCAGTTCCTTGAGAAGCTCCTGCGGCGCATGTGACTGCGCGTCCCGAATGAACGTGTCGAAGTGCTTTCTGGCGGCGGACAACGCAGCATCGGTGCTTCGAATCTCCTCGGCCACGCTCACCAAATCGCCAACAACTGCATACTCTTTCTGGCGCCCGATGCGTAGGCTTGCTCGCAGCAACTGGTCGTTGGACCGGTTAAGCGATGACACTTCTTGGAGCAGCGCATTGCTGCCCTCAAGCGCTTCCTCCGCGTACAGCAGGCCACGGATGCTGTATGCCGCCAATGCCGCGACCAGCGCGGTCACGACAAGCAGCACGCATAGGATCATGCGACGCACGGTGATGTCTTTTAGGAACTGGCTCATAACTATCTCAATGTGAATCGGGTGGTGAAAGTTCGGGGGTACTGCAAGCCTGTAGCCAGCCTTCCAGTTGCAGCGCGGCAAGCGGGCGGGAGAACAGGTAGCCTTGCTGCACCAGGCAGCCGGATTCCGAGAGGAATTGGGACTGCTCTTTCGTCTCGACCCCCTCGGCAACCACGGGCATGTTCAGGCTCTCTCCGATGCGCAGCACCGCAGAGGTCAATGCGCGGGCCGAGGCGCTGTGGCCCAGATCCTGGACAAAGCCCTTGTCGAGCTTGAGCGCGCTGATGGGCAATCGATGCAGCGCGGCCAGGCTCGATTGCCCGGTGCCGAAGTCATCCAGGGAAAACAGCACGCCATGGGCGTGCAGGGCTCTGGCGGTTATCAGCGTATTGGGGTGAGGGTCGAGCAGTGCTGTTTCCGTTACCTCGACCCTCAGATCGCTGGGTAGAAGGCCGTGCTCGCGCAAGGTAGTGGCAATCATCAGCGGTAGCTTGCCGCTGCGCAGATTACTCGGACTCAGGTTGACGCCCACATGGGGCACGGCTACGCCGCGCTGACGCCAGTCCGACATCTGGCGACAGGCCTCCCCGACAACCCATTGGCTGAGCGAGTCGATCAACCCGCGCTCTTCCGCCAGCGCCACGAACCTCATGGGCTCGATGTCACCCAGTGTGGCATGCTTCCATCGCAAGAGCGCCTCAACGCCATACAAACTGCCATTGGCAGCCATGAGAGGTTGGTAGTGCAGTGTGAGCCCTGCGCTCTGAAGTGCTGAGCGCAGGTCTGTCTCCAGCAGGGACTGCTCCTGGGCGATCCGATTCAGGCGGGCGCTGTAGAACTGGAACTTGCCCCCCCGCTGCGTCTTGGCCTGGTACATCGCCATGTCTGCGTGGCCCAGCAGGCTTTGCGAGTCGGTGCCGTCCTCTGGAAACATCGCAATGCCTATGCTCGCGCTGGGACGAAGAGTGGCGCCGTGGACGTCCACCGGCAGCGACAGGTCGGCACACAGCCGCTGCGCCACTGCGGCGGCTTGCTGCGTAGTGCAATGCGGCAGAACAACCACAAACTCGTCCCCACCCAAGCGACCAGGCACGTCGATATCGCGCACTGCGGATTGAAGCCTGGCGGCGAGTGCACGCAGCAACCCGTCGCCCGCCAGATGCCCATGGGTGTCATTGACGTGCTTGAAGCGATCGAGATCGATGAACAGCAGCGCCACCGAAGTCTGGGTGCTTTGCGCGTCGTGTAATAGACGCTGAGTTTGCGCTATCAACATGCTGCGATTAGGCAGGCCCGTGAGTGTGTCGTAATACGCCAGTTGGTGGATATGCTGGCGTTCGCGCTGGCGTTCCAGCAAAAGCGCACACAGGTGCAGGCTCACGTCCACCAATTGCTCGT
The DNA here is from genome assembly GCA_937862875.1 of uncultured Comamonadaceae bacterium. Lineage (GTDB taxonomy): Bacteria > Pseudomonadota > Gammaproteobacteria > Burkholderiales > Burkholderiaceae_C > Diaphorobacter_A. The sequence continues at coordinate 3,156 of CALMCS010000431.1, read as the reverse complement.
GCAGCGGGCTGGGGCCCCTTGGCTCGCGGTAGTAGAAAGCGAAGGTGCCCAGTACGGTGCCATCGCTGGCCTTGACGGGGCTGGACCAGCAAGCCCTTAGCCCATGCTCGATGAACGGCGCCTTGTAGGCGGCCCAATGCGGATCGGTGGCGATATCCTCTGAGCGCACGGCCTGTCCGCTCCAGCCTGCCGCGCCGCAACTGCCTACCTCAGGGCCGATGGACAAGGTATCGGCCAGGGCGCCGAGTTCCGGCGGCATGCTCGGTGCTGCAAGCGTGTGCAGGCGGCCACTGGAATCGACTTGCAGCAGCGAGGCCGTCACTTCTGGTGCGATGCGCTCGACCTGCCGGCAAAGCAGCATGGCCACATCTCGAAGCGGCACGTCGTGTGCCATGGCGTCGAGCACCTTTTGCTGAAGCACCTCATGCATTTTCGTATGGGTGATGTCCGTCAGCACGGCAACGATGTGCTCCAGCTGGCCGTGGGAGTCGCACACCGGGTTCATGATCAGTGAGGCCCAGATAGGCCTGCCGTTCCTGGCGTAGATCAGCACCTGGGTCTGAAGATCCCGCACACCAACGGCAAAGTCGCGCACCGTGTCCAGGGAGGATGGGTCCGTATGGGCGCCAGACAGAAGGTGGTTGGGAAACCGCCCCTGCGCCTGCGACATCTCGTAGCCAAACAACCGGGTGAACCCCTCGTTCACGTAGGTGATACGCCGATCGGCTCCGGTCACAACAATGGCGCTGCCGCTGTGATCGGCCACCAGGGACAGTTGGCGCGTGCGCTCGTGCAAAAGCCGCTTCGCCGTGATGTCCTTGAGAAAGGCGGTGTACAGCACGCGTTTTTTCAGCACGATCTTCGAGATGGACATCGAGGCCCACAAGCGGTGCCCGTCCTTGCGGTCAACCGGAACCTCGCGTGAAGTTCCCGCCACCCGGTTGATGCCGGTCGCACGGTTGGCGTCTACGTAGCCATCGTGCGAGTCGCGGATCACCAGTGGCACCAGCATGCTAACGTTGTGGCCGATCACCTGGTCGCGCGGCCATCCCCACAATGTCTCTGCTGCAGCGTTGAAGAAGGCAACGAGATTCTGTTCGTCGATGATTACTACGGCATCGATGGCCTGTTCCAGCGTTTGGAAAAGGAGCTCTTGCTGGAGATCCTGATCCAGAAGCTTGAAGTACCTGGAAGGCTCTACAAAAAACTGGGTTTCAGACATTTTGGGGACACTTGCACCTCGATACCCAGTGTAGTTATATGTGGAAACTATTTGCCAACCTGGCATCGGCCCAGGAAGGCGGTTGACCAAGTTTCACAATTGGTCTCCCGCGCCAGGCATATTTGCCAGTGATCCGTCCCCATTCAGGGAGTTCTGGCACCTGCCAAATTCCAGAATGGAGCTCGACGTTCCAGTATCAGAACTCGATCAGCTTCTCGATGTCCTGCACCTTGCGGCGGGCCAGGGCCAGGTTGGCACGGGCCTTGTCGAGCACCAGGTAGATGAAGATGCCGTCCTTGGTGGCCAGGGGACGGATGATGTGGTACTGCTTGCCCAACGTGATCAGGATGTCGTCGATGGTGTCCTGCAGACCCAGCGCCTGCAGGGTCTTGTTCTTGGCACGCACGACTTCGGTGTTTCCAGCCGCAGCCAGTTCCATGTCCACGCCCGTGCCCGCGCTTCCAAGCAGCATGCCGCTACTGCTGTCTACGACGGCGGCGCACAGCGCGCCGTCTACTGACAGTAGTTGGCTCAGGGATTCATTGAGACTTGCCATTTCTTGGTTCCTTGTTGTTGATTCATTGACACTGGCTGGGGGAGAGGGGCGCTGACAGCCAATGAATGCCTGCGTCCGAAAGGTATCGAAAGAAAGAGGAATTAGCCGCGCGCCATGTCCTGCATCACCTTGCCGACTGCCCATAGGGCTCTGCCGAGCACGGCGTCGGCCCCCACCACCAGGCACAGGATGCAGGGCACGGGCGCATCGATGGATTGGAAAATCACCGTGCTGCCCTCCGCCTCGAAAGTCAGGCGCTTGCAGTGAGGGCTCTGGATCTCGCGCCCCACCGCGCGAGCCATGGCCATGAGCGAGCTGGCCATGGCCGACAGGCGGTTGGTTTGCAGTTCGCTGCGGTTGCGCAGGCAGGCGATCTCGAAACCGTCGGGCGTGGCCAACAGGGCCAGCTGCAGCCCTGTGATGGGCGCAGCATGGGTATCAAGAGCGCGCTGGGCCGTCTCGGTTAGTGCTTGGGATACCAGGGGAAGATTGTTTTTCATTCGGACTCGCTGCGCAGGGACAACATCGACACCAGCACACCAAGGGCCTGCAGCACGTCGGCACGCTTTCTCACATCCACCTGCAGCACCGGAACCACGCCATGGCCAGCTGCCTGCAGCCCATCGGCAAAGGCCTGCACGGTGGCCGCAGATGCCGGGCGGGTGCTCAGCACCAGCGCCAGCGGCGGGTGCTCGGCCGCGGCGGCTTCGGCCAGCAGGCTGCCTGCGGCCTGCACGGCATCGGCCGCATTGGCATCGACCATCACGAACACGCCCACGGAGGCGGAAACGACCCACTGGCGCAGGAAATCGAAGCGGTCTTGCCCCGGGCAGCCGCAGACCTGTACGAACTCGCCCTCGCCCAGGTCGATCTGGCCGAACTCGGCGCCCACGGTGGTGAACTCCTTGGCGTGGGACTGGCGGTCCAGGTTGGGCACGTCGGAGGCGACCATGTCGTCGCCGCACAGCGCACGGATGGCCGTGGTCTTGCCCACACCCATGGGCCCCATGAAGGCGATGCGGGGCATGGGGGCCGCGCTGGTGGTTGTAGCGACGGGAGCATTCATGGGCGGCTCGCCCCCTTGAGCCAGTGCGATAGGCGCTGCACAAATCCCTTGGGCATGGGCGCGGAGTCCCGTCTCGACGTGGATGCGGTTGCAGAAACTGGTGTGCTCACCTTCAGGGCCTTGCGACTAGCCAACTCCCGCAGCAGCGCTTGCACTTCGGGGTGGTCCAGGCCACTGTGCTTGTGCAACTGCTGGGCAGTCACTGGCTGGCGGGCGAGCAGGGCCAGAGCGCTGACACAGCCAGCACTGTCAAACGGTGCGCCCAGGAATATCCAGGATGCCAGCCTATAGCGGGTACCAGGAACCGTAGCA
>CALMCS010000430.1 GCA_937862875.1 uncultured Comamonadaceae bacterium | reverse complement strand
CCCTTGAAGAAGTTGGGCGGTGGCACCACGTAGCCGCCCGTGCCTTGAATCGGCTCGACGTAGAACGCCGCGTATTCGCACTGGTTGGTCTTGGGGTCCCACACCGCGTGGTATTCGTTCTCGAACTTGCGAGCGAATTCCTTGATGATCGAATCCGCATACTCCTCGGACGTCATGCCCTTGGGGCGACGGAAGGGGTAAGGGAAGGGAATGAACTGCGCGCGGTCCGAGAAGTGACCGAAGCGGCGGCGGTAGCGGTAGCTCGACGTGATGGACGAAGCGCCCAGCGTACGGCCGTGGTAGCCGCCTTCAAACGCGAACATCAGGCTCTTGCCGTTGCTGGCGTTGCGCACCACCTTCAGCGAATCTTCAATGGCCTGCGCGCCGCCCACGTTGAAGTGAACGCGGCCTTGCTTGCCCCATTTCTTCTCGGCGTCTTGCGCGATGAACTTGGCCAGCTCGATCTTGGTGGGGTGCAGGTACTGGCTTGCGACCTGCGGCAGCTCTTTCAGCTGCTCGATCATCTTGTCTTCAAGACGCTTGTTCTTGTAGCCAAAATTGACCGCCGAGTACCACATCTGCAAGTCCAGATACGGCGTGCCAGCGTCGTCGTACATGTAACTGCCATCGCAGTTGGTGAAGATTTTGGGGGGATTGACGTAATGGACGGTGTCGCCAAACGAACAGTACTTGGCTTCGTCAGCCAGCAATTGGGCGGTATTGATCACGAGGGAAGGGCTCCAAATAGAACCCTGCCAGTGTGGGCGCGCAATCTTGTCGGGCAGTTGAGGGTTTTTGGAGGAATTGTGGAGGCCGAGCCCTGGCCTCCACATGAACCCTCAGACGCGATAGCCCAATCGCGGCCCGAGGACGCCGATGATCAGGCGGTTTCGGGGTAGAAAATCTGGCGCGTTTTCACTTTGTTGATCGCGTTGCCGATGGCGGCGATGTGATCAGGCGTTGTGCCGCAGCATCCGCCGACGATGTTGACCAAGCCTTCGGCGGCGAACTCATGCACCAGTCGGCTGGTGACGTCTGGCGTCTCATCAAAGCCGGTGTCGCTCATCGGATTGGGCAGGCCCGCGTTGGGGTAGCAGCTGATGAAGGTGTCAGGCGCCGCCTTGTTCAGCTCTTGAATGTACGGACGCATCAGCGTGGCACCCAAGGCGCAGTTCAGGCCAACCGAGATCGGATTGGCGTGGCGCACGCTGTGCCAGAAGGCGGTGACGGTCTGGCCCGAGAGGATTCGGCCCGAGGCGTCGGTGACGGTGCCGCTGATCATCACCGGCAGCACTTCGCCGGATTGCTCGAACGCTTCTTCCACGGCAAACAGCGCGGCCTTGGCGTTGAGGGTGTCGAAAATCGTTTCCACCAGAATCACGTCAGCGCCGCCTTCGATGAGGGCCAGCGTCTGCTCCAGATACGCCTGGCGCAGGATCTCGAACGAGGTGTTGCGCGCGCCCGGGTCATTCACGTCGGGGCTGATGCTGGCGGTCTTGGGGGTTGGGCCCAACGCGCCGGCCACGTAGCGTGGCTTGTCGGGGGTGGAGTACTTGTCGCAGGCGGCACGGGCCAGTTGGGCGGAGACCAGATTCATCTCGCGCGCCAGATCGGCCATGCCGTAGTCGTCTTGCGCCACGGTGGTCGCGCCGAAGGTGTTGGTCTCGATCAGGTCGGCACCGGCGGCCAGATAGCGCTCGTGAATGTCGCTGATCACATCGGGACGGGTGATCGACAGCAACTCGTTGTTGCCCTTCACATCCCGCGGAAAATCCTTGAAGCGGTCGCCCACGCTGCCGGGGCCGCTGTAGCCCTCGCCGCGGTACTGCGCCTCGCCCAGCTTGAAGCGTTGGATCATGGTGCCCATGGCGCCGTCCAGAATGGCGATGCGGTTGGCCAGAATCTCTGGGAACTGTTGGGCGCGGGTGTAGTTAGGCAAAGACATGCCGCTATTGTAGGAAAACCCAAGAGCCTCTCGGGGGCATTTGCGGGGAGCCCTTGGGTGGATGAGGCTTACTTGACTTCAACGCCCATGGATTTGAGCGCTTCGCGTTCGCCGTTGAAGGTTTCGGTGGCGTATTTGCTGTAGTCAGCGGCGTTCATGTAGAGCGCGGACATGCCGAGTTTCTTCAGGCCCGCTTGATATTCCGGGTCGTTGTAGGCTTCGCGGAAGGCGGTCTCGAGCTTCTTCACGACGACAGGATCCATGCCCTTGGGGCCGGCGATGCCCATGGGCGATGTGTGCACGATGGGGAAGCCCAGCTCTTTCAGCGTGGGAACGTTGGGCAGATCGGGCGAGCGAGCGTCGCCCAGCGAGGCCAGCACGCGAATCTTGCCGGAGCTCACATAGGGCAGGATGGAGCTGGAACTGACCACGGCTTGAATGTGGTTGCCCAGCAGCGCGGAGATCGCATCGGCATCGCCCTTGAATGGCACATGTGTCCAATCTGCCTTGGTCTTCACGCCGAGCTGGGCCATGCCGATGTGTTGGCTGCTGTTGGCTCCAGGCGTGCCATACGAGACCCCGCCGTTGCTTCGCTTTGCGTAGGCAACGAGGTCGTTCACGTTCATCCAGGGCGAGCTGGCGTTGACCGCGATGTAGTAGTTGAAGCCGGAGATCACCGAGATGTAGGTGAAGTCCTTGAGCGGATTGAACTGCGAGCCCGTGATGTGCGGCATGCGGAAGGTGCCGATGGGCAGCATCGTGAGCGAGTAGCCGGCAGGGTCGGCCGAGAGCATCTGCACGCCACCCAGCGTGCCGTTGGCACCGGTCTTGTTCTCGATGATGACGGACTGACCCAGCCGCTTTCCGGCCTGCTCTGCAAACATGCGGCCCATGATGTCCGTGACGCCGCCTGCGGTGTAGGGCACGATCAGCTTGACTGGGGCTGTTGGGAAGTTGGCGGCGTTTCCGCTTTGCGCCACTGCGGGCAGGGCTGTGGCGAACAGGCCGATGGCTGTCATGGCGGTGGCGAATGTGCCGATCAGTTTTTTGGTCATGGTTTTGTCTCCGTTAGATTCCAAGTTTCAAGTGACTCGAATGGCTGGGCTGGCAGCCTCAGTCCTGTACGCGACCGCGGCATTCACCCAGGCCGATGCGTGCGTAACCCTCGCGCTCACACCAGCCGCGCAGAACGATCTCGTCGCCATCCAGCAGGAAGGTGCGGGATTCGCCGTTGGCCAATTGCACGGGCTTCTTGCCGCCTTCGGTGATTTCCAACAATGCGCCATAGCCGTCAGGCGAGGGCGTGGAAATCGTGCCTGAGCCGAACATATCGCCGGGGCGTGCATTGCAGCCACCGACCGTCTGCTGGGCGAGCATCTGTGCCGGAGTCCACCACAGATAGCGGGAGTCGCCCATCGACAGGCGGTGCGGCGCGAGACCTTCTTCCCGCATGCGGGCCGTGGACAGCAGCACTTCGAGCTGGATATTCAGGCCGCCGTTTTGCTGATCGTCTGCATCGAACAGATAGGGCAGCGGCAGCGGGTCGTTGGCCGCGCGTTGCATCACGGGGCCGCGAAAGGGTGCGAGGGCTTCTTGCGTGATGACCCAGGGCGAGACGCTGGAGAGAAAGTTCTTGCCAGTGTAAGGGCCGAGGGGTTGGTATTCCCACGCCTGCAGATCGCGTGCCGACCAGTCGTTGAACAGACCGAATCCGGCGATATGGGCGCTGGCTTCGTTGACCGGAATGGTCGTTCCGAGTTCATTGCCTGCGCCGATCCAGATCGCCAGCTCCAACTCGTAATCCAGGCGCTCCGACGGGGCATGCACGGGCACGGGCGAGCCATCGGGCGCGTCGCGGCGAATCTGGCCGCTGGGGCGCTTCACAACGGTTCCCGAGGGACGAATGCTCGAACTTCTGCCGTGATAGGCAATCGGCACGTGCTTGTAGTTGGGCAGCAGCGGATTGTCGGGGCGGAAGAACTTGCCAGCATTCGTCGCGTGATGGATGCCGGCATAGAAATCGGAATAGTCGCCCACTTCGGCGGGCAGCAACATGCGGCAAGCGTCTTGCGGACGCAGCAGTTGCTTGCGCATGGCGCTGGCCAGTTTGCCCGATTCCGTATTTTTCTGAAGCAGGTCGGACAGGGCCGCGCGCAGCAGACCGCGTTGCTGCGCGGTCAGTGCCATCCAGGCGTTGAGCGTGGAGGAGCCGTGCAGCGCTGCCTCTGTGTCGTTGTCGAGAGTGGGCAGCAGACCGCAGTCGAGCGCCGAGGTCAGGTCCAGCACTTCATTGCCGATCGCCACGCCGATGCGCGCGCCGTCCCCGGCGTCGAATACGCCCAGCGGCAGGTTCTGAATCGGGAATTGAGCGTGGCCGTTGGCGGATATCACCCAACTGGTGAGTGCCTGGTCGTGGGTGGCATCGATTGCGGGGAGGGCGGAAGGCTGCGTGGTGGTCATGTCGCGTGGTGAAGTTGCTGCGTTGCGGGTGGTGCGTCAGGCTGCGGTGGTCGCGCCGTCCATGGTCCATGCCGCGCCTCGCACTTCCTGCGCGTCGTCCGAGCACAGATAGGCTGCGAGCGATGCCAGTTGATCGACGGTGACAAATCGGCCCGAGGGCTGACGCAGTCCCAGCAAGGCGCGGGTGGCGTCTTCGTTGTTCAGCGATTCGCGCTCGGCCAGAGCGTCGACCTGTTTTTGCACCAGTGCGGTGAGCGCCCAACCGGGGCAGATCGCGTTGCAGGTGATATCGGTGGTGGCCGTTTCCAGTGCCACGGCCTTGGTCAGGCCGATCAGGCCGTGCTTGGTGGCGTTATAGGCAACTTTGCCGGCGCGCCCACGCAGGCCGCTGATCGAGGCCATGTTGATGATGCGGCCCCAGCCGTTCTTGCGCATTGCGGGCAGTGACAAACGGATGGTGTGAAAGCTCGCGGAGAGGTTCACGGCGAGCAGGTCGTCCCACTTGTCGACGGGAAAATCTGCGATCTGGCTCACATGCTGCAGGCCCGCGTTGTTCACCAGGATGTTGATCGCGCCGTACTGCGTTTCG
>CALMCS010000429.1 GCA_937862875.1 uncultured Comamonadaceae bacterium | reverse complement strand
CAACGTTGTCGCAATTGAGGCTCCAAGTAATCCCAACGCAAGTGCAACAGTCGTGAGAACGATCAGTGCCCGGCGTTCAAACTTATCACCCAGGGGCGCGAGAAAAATGACCCCCAAGGTATTGCCCGTTAAGGCGGCCATCGGGATCGCGGCCACGACGGCAGGCGTGGTGCCGAACGCAATGGAAAGCTCGGCAAGCATGGGTTGGCTGTAGTAGGTATTGGCAACCGCCAATCCTGCTCCCGCCGCAAGGAGAGGCATCGTCTTGCCATCTAGGTTTTTCTTCATGTTCCAATTTCCTCCCTATCGTCCAGATGACGTGACACACGACGGAACGGCAACGACTCGCTCAACGAACCGCGACAGTCTTTCGGACGGTTCCCTATCTAGCCGCAGCAGATAGGTCGTCAGCACTGGTGGGCGTCCGGCCAAGGGGCGCGAAACGATGCCTTGTTCTCGGCCGCCTGCGATCTGCGAGGCGCCGGCCAGTCCCAGCGCCAACCCCGCCGCGACCATTGCCATCATTAATTCGCAGGACATGACCTGTTCAGCGACCAGAGGCTTCTGATCCGCGACGCGCAAGATGCGCTCGATCTGCTGGCAATAGCCCTCGCAGAACTGTGGGTCGCCCATCACCAGCGGATAGCGGAGCACTTCATCGAGCGGAATGCGCTTGTATGCCAGCAAGGGATGGCGGGCCGGCAAGGCAACGTGCAGCGGATCGCTCCAGGCCTCCACCGCCAGGATGCCGTCACCCACGTTGGCCGATTGGGCGAGGCCCACGTCGTACAGGTCTTCATGCAGCCCCTTGAGCTGCTGCGCCAGAGAGACCTCAAACAGGCGGATTTCCACCTCAGGTTCTTCCTGTCGGCACAGTGCCAGCAAGGCCGGCAAGCGTGAGGGGGTCATGCCATCGGACAGCGCGATGCGCAACTGACCATGGAAGCCATTGGCGGACGCCTTTACACTGTCGCGGGCTTGCTGCAAGGCCATGAAAATGCGCGGAACATGCTCAAGGAACAGGTTGCCGGCACGCGTCAGCCGCGTGCTGCGAGACGTGCGAACGAATAGCTGCTCGCTCAGGTCTTCTTCCAACTCCTTGATGGCGCGCGACAGCGGCGATTGCTCCATATGCAGCCGCTCGGCGGCGCGGGCGAAGTGGAGTTCTTCGGCCACGGCCAGGAAGCAACGCAGGTGCCGCAATTCCATGTGCAAAACCGCTATCGGTACACGGGGTGGCGGTGGCACAAGTCCACCACCAGTTCCCGCACCCGATCACGTACCGTTGTCAGCGTACTGCCACCCGCCTCCAGCGCATCCAGCACATCGCACAGCCAGCCGGCCAGCTGCTCGCACTCGGGCACGCCGAAGCCCCGCGTGGTCACCGCTGGCGTGCCGATGCGCACGCCCGAAGTCACGAAAGGCGAGCGAGGGTCGTTGGGCACCGAGTTTTTGTTCGCGGTGATGTAAGCATCGCTCAACGCTGCGTCCGCGTCCTTGCCGGTGTACGGCTTGGCGGACAGGTCGATCAGCATCAGGTGGTTGTCGGTCCCACCGGAGACGATCTTGTAGCCGCGCTGCTGGAGCGCGGCCGCCATGGCACGTGCGTTGATCACGACCTGTTGCTGGTACGTCTTGAACTCGGGGCGTAGCGCTTCCTTGAATGCGATGGCCTTGGCGGCGATCACGTGCATCAGCGGGCCGCCCTGGATGCCGGGGAACACGGCGGAATTGAGCTTCTTGTAGAAGTCCTCATCCTGCCCCTTGGACAGGATGATGCCGCCACGTGGGCCGCGCAGAGTCTTGTGCGTGGTGCTGGTGACCACGTGGGCATGCGGCAATGGATTCGGGTACTCGCCCGCTGCCACCAAGCCGGCCACATGCGCCATATCCACCCAGAAGACCGCGCCGACCTTGTCGGCAATGGTGC
>CALMCS010000428.1 GCA_937862875.1 uncultured Comamonadaceae bacterium | reverse complement strand
CAGCATCTTTGTTCCGGCGCTGCGCAATTCACCCCAACCGCCTATCGACCGATCAAACGATCGGCCGATGATCAAATCGGGCTCGGCCCCGCCCAACTTCCGCTGCGCAGTCCCACGGGCAATTCATGCGCCCACACCTGGCCGCTCACGTCCCAGGATTGCTCTTGCACGTTGAGGCCGGCAAACACGCCGTAGCCATCGCCGGAGCGAATGTCTTCGCCCGCGCAGAGGCTTTCCCCGGCCTTGATCGCACCCTGTGCATGGATGTATTGCCCCGCACGAATGCCCCAACCCGCCTCGATGTGGGTGACGCAATCAATCGATCCACCGGCCGCAATCCCCTGCCCCGCACGCATGCTGTCGGCCACTTGCAGATGCCCACCGACGCGCAGATTCTTGTCGCACTGAATGCTGAAACCGGCGATCAAGTCCTGCCCGACCACGGCACCGCCGCGAATCTCGATGGCGTCCTTGACCACCAGATCCCACGCCGCGCGCAGGTCTCCGCCGCAGGTCAGCGACTTCTCGACATCGATGCCCCAGTCCGTACGCAGATTGCCGCCGGTGCGCAGATGCTCGCCGCAAATGACGCTGCCGCCGGCGCGAATGTCTTCGCCCACCGTGATGGAGCCACCGGCCTTGATGCCGCCGCCCGCATGGACCGAGCGGCCCGTGAGGATGATGCCGCTCACATCGATGCCGCCGCGGGCCTGGATCGTGCCTGCAAACACCACGGCATCGGCCTCGAGGCTGTCCACGTGCAGCACCTCATTGGTCGGGCCAAAGTTTCTGAGCAGCCAGCAGGCGTCTTCGATGCGACCGGCGTTCACCAGCGTATCCAGCGCCGCCTGGTAACCGACACCGTCATCCAGATTGCGCACGAACCAACGAAATCCCATCGCGCAAGGATTCTTTGCGCGCAGAAATTGCTTGGTTAACTCCATTGTGTGATCCATGCCATTCCTCGGTTGAGTGAAGAGTAGACGCGGGCGAGATCAAGCGCTTGGCCACAGCCAGCAACGCCATTCTGCACACCGCATAGCAGAGCTGTCAGGCCCGGCGATGGAAGAAGTTCTGCGTGAGAAAGATGAGGGAGAGATGCCTATCGCCGGGCGGGAGAATGTGCGACTGGCTTGTATGGCCAAATCGCGCGCACCACGGCGCCTCCGTGCAGACCAGCCGGCTCAACGAGGCAGTAAGTGGAGGGAGAACGAGACATGAGCCCGCATGGTAGCAGCGCTCACGCCCTATCTCAAGCTTGTCGCACGAAACCGCACGGGCATTCGCAGCGGCCCGTGCGGTGTGTGCTCAACCGGTTAAACGCGCGGGGCGCGTGGAAGTCGCAAAGCCGGTTCTTAGAACGCGACCCGCATCCCCACCGTGATGTTGCGACCCATGAGCGGCGCAGCGTCCTTGATGAAGGATGTGGCCGAATAGGCCAATCGATTCGTCAGATTGCGTGCCTTCAGGTACACCTGCCACTCGTTGGCCGTGCCCTTGCCGCCGTTGTAGGCCACGCCCAGGTTCAGCATTCCATAGCCCGGTGTTTCCGTTTCGAATGCGGCAATCCGATTCTGGCGCGCGACCTGAACCCATTCGACATTGCCATCCCATTCGCGCCACTTGGTATCGACGCGAAGGCCCAGACGGGCCGGTGACATGCGCGGCAGATTGCTGTCGTCCGCCAATTTTGCGCGGACCACATCGCCGAACACGGTGACGCCCATGCTCTTGTTCAGCTGCTGCCGCACCTTGGCCTCGACACCGGTGAAGGTCGCGTCGCGCTGGCTGTACTTCAGCAGTTGCAGGCCTTCCACCGCATCCAGCGTCTGTCCGAAGATATAGCCCTTGATGCGGTTGTGATAAGCCGTCACATCGAAAGTGGTGTCGCCGCTGGTCTTGCGCAGCGAGAGGTCGATGTTGTTCGAGACCTCGTTGCGCAGATCGGAATTGCCCAGCTCATACGTCGAAGTGGCCATGTGCAGACCCTTCGCATACAACTCCTCCGCCGTGGGGGCGCGGCTGGCGCGGCTGTAGGTCAGGCCCGTGGAATAACCCGGCTGAAAACGCCACACGCCGCCCAACGACACCGAGGTGGAGTTGTGGCTGCGTTCGATACGGCTTTCCTCGGCTTCGGCAGTCTGGCGATCGTGACGCAATGCGGCTTCGATGCGGAAATCACCGATTCGGTACTCCTCCAACAAGAAGAACCCGGTCTTGCGTGTGATCGTGGGCTGCACATACGCCTCCGCGCCGGTCGCACTGAACTTGCGCTGCGACGACTGCAGACCGATCATGCCCTTCCAACCGGCGATCGGCTCGTGCTGTGCTTCCACGCGCAGGTCGTAGGCCTTGTTCTTGAACGTGGTGCTGACGGCCCCGTCCTCGATCTCGTCATGGCGGTAGTCGGTCAGACCGCCGCGCATCCGAATGACGCTGAAGCCCGCAAACGGATTGCGCAGCTCGCCGCGCACATCGAGGCGCTTGCTGGTCATATCGACCACCGGCACATCGCCCGGAGCATGTGCCTCGTGATCGTGCCCATCATCTGCCGCACCATGGTCATGATCATGATCATGGCCGTGACCACCGCAATGCAGGTGATCGCCATGCGGGTGGCAGCCCTCGATATCGTGGTTGTGGCCCGGCAATCCGTACTTCGCGTTTTGCTGCGTCACGGCGAAGCCCAGATAACCGGCCGAGCCAATCCACGACAGTCCGACGCTGCCGCCGCTGGTGCGATTGAAGCTGCCGGGAACGCTGGAACCACCGCTCCAGCCACTGCCCACACCGTAGTCACCCGCGTCGCGGCCGGATGCTTCGACGTGCACGGCGATGTTGCCGGTGCCCCCCGTCAAGGAGACCGCTCCGGCCTTTTCGTTGGCACCTGAGCCAACGCGTGCCTCCGCACTGCCCTCGTAACCTTTTTGAGGAATCGCGGTAGGAATCTTGTTGTCCAGCACATTGACCACACCGCCGATGGCACCGGCTCCGTAGATCAATGCGGACGGCCCGCGCAGCACTTCGATCTGCGTGGCCAGCAAGGGCTCGGTCGCCACGGTGTGATCGGGGCTGACGGTAGAGGCATCTTGAATCTCGGAGCCGTCAGACAGCATCTTCACGCGCGGTCCATCCATTCCGCGAATGACGGGACGGCTCGCGCCGGCACCAAAGTGACTGCCGGTAATGCCCGGTTCGCCCTCCAGCGTTTCGCCCAGAGTGGCTTCGCGGCGGCGCACCAGATCATTGCCTTCGAGCACGCTCACTGGCGTGGTCATGTCGGAGACACCGAGCTCCAGGCCACTCGAAGAAACCGTCACCTCAGGGAGTACCTGGGCTTCGGCGCTGGGCTTGTCCTGGGCATTCGCGGCACCAACGCCGGCGCAGGAAATCAGAAAAACAGAAATGGCAGAAGGAATCAAACGACGCGCAAACGGGTGACGCAGTCGCGAAAATTGGGGGGTATTCATTGCAGGAAAAAAGGTGGGCTGCCGCACCTCGAGCACATCTGAGGTCTCGAAGTGACTGAGCAAGTGAACTCATCGGCGCGCCTCAAGCACGCCGACACACTCACCCAACGGCAAGCAATCGATGGGCCCGCCCAAAAGTGGAGCCGCGTCAACGAAGGCGGCAATCCCTACAGGGCGAGAACTGGATCGAAGGGGCGACCCGCAGTTTCAAGTCAATCCATCCGCCAGTCGGCAGACAGCGCGCAGGAAAGCGAGCGCGAATCAGCGACTGAAGAAAGAGAAAGCAAGCAACTCAGGCCGTCTGCAATGTGGGCGGCCCGCGCGCATGAAACGGCGCGGCATGCTGATCGGCAGGATCAGCGGAAACATCGACAACGGGAACCGCGAATGGCAGCGCTTGCAGCAGCGGCAAGGCCTTGGCCAACAGCGCATGGCCCAGCGCCATCTGATCGAGCAATACGCACTCGGCCTTGCTGTGGCCTGCAAACAGTGCGTGAATGACATCCGCGGCCTGCTTGACGGTCGACTGCTCGCCCTGCTGCTGTACAGAGTGCTGACTCGTCCCGGGCGCATGCACCACCTGGTGCACGAGGCCCAACGCGGGCGCAAGCACCAGTGCCAGCAACAGCCAGCACATGCCTAAACGTCGCCGCAGGGAAAGGAGTGGATTCATGAGTCGAAAAAATGCAAACACCCAGCGTGTCTGCAGAACCGTCTAGCGTAACGCAGAAACAAGACGCGATCAGGCGTCTGGCTTCAAATGCTGCGCAAAAGTCTTCTTGAACTTGTCGACCTTGGGCACCACGACAAACGCGCAATAGCCCTGATTGGGATGCTGCTTGAAGTAATCCTGATGGTATTCCTCGGCAGGCCAATAGCTCCGAAGCGCCTGCACCTCGGTCACCACAGTCGCGCCAAACAACTTGTCCTGCCCAATCTCGCGCAGCAGGGTGTCGATCACTTCTTTTTGATCGGCATTGGTGTAGTAGATCCCGCTGCGGTACTGCGTTCCCACGTCGTTGCCCTGGCGATTCAGCGTGGTCGGGTCGTGCGTTGCGAAG
>CALMCS010000427.1 GCA_937862875.1 uncultured Comamonadaceae bacterium | reverse complement strand
CGCGGCCACCCGCGTGAATCTGGGCCTTGACGACCCAAACCGGGCCGCCCAGCTTTTGAGCTGCTTCGACAGCTTCTTGAACTGTGAATGCAGGAATGCCACGTGGAACGGGCACGCCGAAACTACGCAAGATTTCCTTGCCTTGGTACTCGTGAATCTTCATGAGGTGTCTCTCGGAGAAGTGGTTGGTGCCCGAACGCCAATCAGTACAACCGACGCAGCGGGCGAATCATTGACCAAACAAATGAACAAATTCGCACCTGGATGCTCGTCGTTTTGTCGAATTGCGCCGGGGGACGCAGATCGCAACAATACAACATAGCAGCATCCGGAGTTGAGTCGGTAGCGCCTGAAACGGGTGCCTGGCCGCGGGCTTCATCAGCATGGCAACTAATAAATGTATCATGTTGCGACGCACCAATAATGTGGATAAAACTTATCCCACGCCTGTCTTGTCGGGCATCCACTGGAGAACACTATGGCAAAAGTCTTTATCGATGGCGAAGCAGGCACGACCGGATTGCAGATCCGCGAGCGGTTGCAGGCCATGCCTCAAGTCGAGTTGGTGAGCATCGCTCCCGAGCTGCGAAAAGACCCTGCTGCCAAACGTGCCTTGATCTCCGGCGTGGATTTGGTCGTTCTTTGCCTGCATGACGACGCCGCACGCGACTCGGTCGCGATGGTGAACGACATCAGCCAGCAAACCGGCAAGACCATCAAGATCATCGACGCCTCGACCGCCCACCGCGTGATGGACGGCTGGGTGTTTGGCTTCCCCGAGCTGTCGCCCGGCCAGGCCGACGCGGTGCGCGGCGCCACGCGCGTGGCCAATCCCGGTTGCTATGCGACCGGTGCCATCGCCCTGCTGCGCCCTCTGGTCGACGCCGGCATGCTGCCCGCCGATTACCCGATTGCACTGCCGTCGGTGAGCGGATATTCGGGTGGCGGCCGCGCCATGATGGAAGCCTACGAAGCCGGCAATGCCGCTCCGTTCGAGCTGTATGCACTGGGTCTGTCGCACAAGCACATTCCCGAAATCATGCATTACACCGGTATCACCCGCCGCCCGATCTTCGTGCCGGCCGTGGGCAATTTCCCGCAGGGCATGTTGGTGCAACTGCCGCTGCATCTGGACCAGCTTCCCGGCGCGCCCAAGGTGGCTGACGTGCACCAGGTGCTGGCCGACCATTACGCCAAGACCGACACGCCCGATCATTGGGTGCAAGTCCTGCCTGCCACCGAAGACGGCAAGCTTGACGCTGTGGCGCTCAAGGACACGAACAAGCTGGAAATTCGCGTGTACGGCAACGACAACTACCGCCAGGCGGTGTTGATTGCGCGCCTCGACAACCTGGGCAAGGGTGCCAGCGGTGCCGCGGTTCAGAACTTGAAGTTGATGCTGGGCATCTGATCATTCAAGCCTGCCCACCGCAGGCAAGACAAGACACAGCCAAGCCGCCACGGATCGACTCCTGGCGGCTTTTGTTTTGCCTCAGCCCCTATTGCTCAAAATTTCAGCTACTGGCGAGCCGCTGGTACAGCCCACCGGGCATGCGTGCGACGAAATCGGCCAGTTCCAGCTCCAGCAGCATCACCTGCAGGGTCGCGGCATCCCAACCGGTGCGCGCCACCAGCCCGTCCAGCCCCATCGAATCAAAGCCGATCACGTTGAGCAGGTCTTTCTGCGCATCAGACAGCCGCGCCATCGCGTCGTCCCGAATCAATTCCAGCTGCGCGGTCGATTCCGCTCCCACGACCTGCGGGTGCTTCTTCATCTGCAACTCTTCCAGCACATCCTGCGCCGACTCGACCAGCTTCGCCCCCTGTCGCAACAGCGCATGACAGCCGCGCGACTGCGGCGCATGGATGGAGCCGGGAATCGCAAACACCTCGCGCCCCTGCTCGCTTGCCATGCGCGCCGTGATCAACGAACCAGACGCCACGGCGGCCTCGACCACCAGCGTGCCCAGCGACAATCCCGAAATGATGCGGTTGCGCTTGGGGAAATTCGCGGCCAGCGGCGGTGTGCCGAGCGGGTATTCGCTGACCAGAATCCCGCTGTGGGCGATGCGCAGCGCCAAATCCTGATGGACGCGCGGGTAGACCTGATCCAGCCCCGTACCCACCACCGCGATCGTGGTCGCCGACGGCGGTTGCACGTCGGCCGCCAACGCCCCTTCGTGCGCCGACGCATCCACACCCAGCGCCAGCCCGGAGACGATGGTGAGACCCGACTCCCGCAGCGCCTTGGCAAACTGCCGCGCATTCTCCCGGCCCTGCGGCGTCGGATTGCGGCTGCCGACGATCGCCAGACACTGCTGGCTCGCCGCCTCGAGGCCGCCGTTCTTCTCCAGCAATGGGCGTGCGCCCTCCAGATACAGCAACAGCGGCGGGTCTTCGGTCGCCAGCAACTTCGCGGGATAGCCCGGATCGCCCAGGGTGACGATGGCGCGGGCCGGCATATTGGGATTGCCGGCGGGCAGCTCGAGCCACTGCACCGTCTGATCGACCATTTTCCAGAGACCGGCGGGCTCTTCCAGCAGGGCCTGCGCCTGTCGGCTGGACACGCAAGCCTGCAGCGCACCCAGGGATTGCTCAAAAATCTGCTGCGGCAAACCAAACGCCGCCAGCAAGCGGCGCGCCGACTGGTTGCCCACGCCCGGGGTGGCGAGCAGGCGCAGCCATGCGGTCAATTCGTCTCGCTGCATACGCGTAGGCACAGGCATAGGCATAGCTTCACTCCCAAAAAAAATGCCGGATCGAACCAACGAGCCGGCACTTCTTCCGTTCCCAGGGTTCCGGCGCAAGGCCGGACCTTGGCTGGAAATTACTGAGGGTTCACCAAGCGGTCGCCTACGCCCACGCCATAACGCACCTGCAGCAGCAGAACGTACGACACCCGGTCAAAGGTGCGGAACACCATTGCCACGCCGTTGGCTTCGCTGGGCAGCTTGATCATGGTGCGGCTGCCATCCGTCTTGTCACGGACGCGCTCGCCCTTGGTCAGCACGGTAAGAATCATGCCGGGCTCCAGTCCATCGTGAGAACCACGGTTGATCGATACCACTTGATTCTGACCGGCATTGCTGACGGTGGAACTGCCATAGATCGAAACAACGCGTGCATCCACGTCTTCGTAAGGAGCGCGCGGCACATAGTTCATGAAGCTGCGCGGAGCCAGCGGCAGGAGGCGGTCGCCCGTGCGGACCTCTTCCTTGACCGAAATGATGTCCAGCGTTGCGGGCACTGGATCTGTGTTGGTTCCGCCACGGCCGTCGGGCGTGACTTCCTGCGATTCGCCGCGAACCATTTCCGCGCGACCGACGTATTGCGCCTCGTAGCCCAGAATCGCGCCGGTGTCCGGGTCCTTCATGGGGATGGCATTGCGGAAGATGCGGAACGCGCGCTCGTCACCTGGATCGAGCATCAGCTGGTTGCCAGTGGAGCTGCGGGCGTAGATGCGGTCACCGCTGCTCAGGATGGCGCGGGTTTCCGTGGCGGCGACGATGCGCGGGGCCTGCTCGAGCGTCGCCTCGGCCACCACTTCGGGCTCGACCAGGAACGGCTCGATCAAATGCTGCTGCACCGTGGGCAGGGCGGCACTCGCGACGCTGTCGAGGCGCGTGCGCGGCGAAACCCGCACGACATCCGACTCGCCGCCGTTGGCACCCGAGCGGGTGGACAGGCGGGCCATGCCATTCACTTTTTCCAGATACAGCGTCTGACCGGGATAAATCAGGTGCGGGTTGCGGATGGCGTCCATGTTCATGCCCCACAACTCGGGCCAGCGCCAGGGCTTGGCCAGGTACATGCCCGCGATCGACCACAGCGTGTCGCCACGCTTGACGACATAGGTGTCTGGCGCATTGGCCACCAGATCCGCCACCGGCACGCCGCGCGACGCCACTTGCTGGGCCGTGGCGCGTTGCTTGGATGTCACCGGATAATGGGACGGCTGCTGCTGTTGTGCCTGCACTCCGAAGGCCAACACCGTGCCAGTGATCAATGTCAGCGCACCGACCCATCGCGGAGCATTCGCTTTGGACAGGCCAGTCATCTTGTTCATTTTTTCACGCATTGAAATTCGCCCTCTCAACGACCATATGGTTGTTGTGCGCCATAGAAATAATTTCTTAGAAAGTTCTTGTAGTAGCGTGCACAACGTTACAAACGATCTTAGATTCTCAGCCCAAGCCCTTGATAGAGCAATGATTATTGCGACCACCGGCCGCGGGAATCGATAAAAGTGGCGAAAATAGCGACATATTTCCCCTTTGGACATGGCAATTCTTTCTATTCTTTGTTATCCCGACCCACGCCTGCACAAGGTCGCCCAGCCTGTTGAAGCCGTGGACGACCGCGTACGCGGAGTGCTCGACGACATGCTCGCAACCATGTATGACGCCAATGGCATCGGCTTGGCTGCGACGCAGGTGGATGTGCACGAACGCATCGTCGTGATCGACGTGTCGGAAGATCGCGATCAGCCCATGGTGCTGATCAACCCTGAAATCACCTGGTACAGCGAAGAAAAGCTGCTCGGCGATGAGGGCTGCCTCTCCGTGCCCGGCTTTTATGACGGCGTGGAGCGCTCGGCCGAGGTGCATGTTCGTGCACTCGACCGCGACGGCAAGTCCCGCGTGATCGAGGCCGAAGGCCTGCTGGCGGTGTGCGTTCAGCACGAGCTGGATCACCTGCTGGGCAAGGTATTCGTCGAGTACCTCTCGCCTTTGAAGCGCAATCGCATCAAGACCAAACTACTCAAGCAGAAAAAGCTCGAGGAACGACCATGAAGTCCGCCGCGGGTGCCGCACGCCCTGCCAGACTCTGGCGGGTGGTCGCCTCGCTGCTGGCTGGTTTGACTTTGGCCGGTTGCGCGCATTTCACGCAACCCGAGCCCGGCGCACCCGCTGCCGAGGTGCGCTCGCGCATGGGCAGCCCTCTCGCCGTGCAGCGCCAGGCCGACGGTGCCGAACGCTGGGTCTACTCCACGCTCCCCATGGGCCGACAGGTCTATCACGTGGAGATGGACGCCGAGGGCCGCATGCAATCGATCACCCAGGTGCTCGACTTCCAGCACCTGTCCAATATCCCCAAGGGTTGGACGCGCCGCCAGATTCTGGATTACTACGGCCCGCCCTACGAGATCACCGAAGTGTCGAGCTTCCAAGGCAAGGTCTGGACCTATCGTTTCATGGACGATATGAATCTGCGCCGCCTCGCCCACGTCCATATCGATCAGGAAGGCCGTGTGGCCAAGGTGATGTTCACGGACGAGCCTTCTGCAGACGACGGCCGCCTCTCCTGATCGGCTGATCAGGTAAATCGGCGAAGGAACGGGGTTCCCATCGGGCCGAGGCTTGGAGTAAGCGCCCGGCTCGCCCCTAGAACGACAACGAAAACCAGAAGATCCCCATGAAGATTGTTTTTGCCGGAACCCCCGAATTCGCCGCCGTTGCCCTGCAGCGCTTGTTGGACGCGGGTTTCGAGGTGCCTCTGGTGCTGACGCAGCCCGATCGCCCGGCTGGACGCGGCATGAAGCTGCAGGCCTCGCCGGTCAAGCAAGTCGCCCTCGACAAGGGCATCGCAGTCAGCCAGCCGCGCAGCCTGCGCCTCGACGGCAAGTATCCCGAAGACGCCGCCGCGGCCCGCGAAGCGCTGCTGGCCAGCGGCGCCGACTGCATGGTGGTGGCGGCCTATGGCCTGATCCTGCCGCAATGGGTGCTCGACTGGCCGCGCCTGGGCTGCCTGAACATTCACGCCAGCCTGCTGCCGCGCTGGCGCGGAGCCGCGCCGATTCACCGCGCCATCGAAGCGGGTGATGCGGAGACCGGCGTCACGATCATGCAGATGGACATCGGCCTCGATACCGGCGACATGCTGTTGATCGAAGCACTGCCGATCACGGAGCAGGACACCACCGCCACGCTGCACGATCGCCTCGCCACACTGGGCGGCGGCATGATTGTCGAGGCGCTGAAGCGCGCCGAACGCGGTGAACTCCAGCCCGTCAAGCAGCCTGAGGCCGGCGTCATCTACGCCCACAAGATTGAAAAAGCCGAAAGCGCCATCGACTGGAGCGAGTCCGCCAGCGTGATTGCGCGCCGCGTACGCGCCTTCGACCCGTTCCCGGGCGCAACCACCACCTTCAATGGCGAGACCATCAAGCTGTGGTCGGCCGTCGTGGTCCCCGCAGCGGACACGAAAATGGAATCGGACGCAGCAACGGGTGCGGATGCCTCCGCAACTGTGCAAAATGCTCAAAAGGGGCAAATCCTGAACATCACCGCCGACGGCATCGACGTCGCCTGCGGTGAACAATCGGTACTGCGCCTGGCCACCTTGCAGCGTGCCGGCGGCAAACGGCTGGCATCTGCCGACTTCCTGCGTGGATTCACCCTCAACACCGGAGATATCTTGGGCTCGGTTCAAAAAACCGCCTGATTGCCAGAAGCAGCCCGAAGAACTCCCCCACCCATGAATCGCCAAACCCTCGCCGCCCAGACCGCACGCTTCAAGCAATTCGCCAAGGAGCAGTGGGCAGAGTGGCGCGTCATGTCGCGCGAGCCGTATTTCAAGCTCGGCGTGTCGGACATGATGGGCACCGGCATCGGCATTGCCGCCTGGGGCTTGGTGACGGGCGTGGCCATGGTCAAGAGTGGCTTGTCCGTGCCGCTCTCGATTTTCATGTCGCTCACGATCTACGCGGGCAGCGCCCAGCTGGCGGTGTTGCCGCTGCTGGTGGCGGGTGCGCCGCTCTGGGTGATCTGGCTCACCGCCGCCTGCGTGAACCTGCGTTTTGTGATTTTCAGCCAGATGTGGCGCGGCTACTTCATCGACCTGCCGCGCAACAAGCGCCTGACGCTGGGATATTTCAGCGGAGACGTCATATTTGTCGGCTTCATGAAGCGATTTCCCGAGATCAAGCCGCAACCGGGTCAGATCGCGTACTTTTCCGGAGCCGCATCCACCAACTGGATGATGTGGCAGATACCGTCCATTGCCGGCATGTTGCTGGCCAATGCCATCCCGTTGACGTGGGGTCTGGGGTTTGCCGGCGTTCTGGCCCTGCTCGGCATTCTGCTGTCCATGATCAACGACCGGTTCACGCTGCTGGCCACCGTGGTTGCCGGAACCGCCGCCATCGCCGCGTTCGCCCTGCCGCTCAAGATGAATATTCTGGTCGCCGTGGTGGCGGCCGTGGCCGCGGGCCTGATGTTTGAAACCACCGATCGGCACTGGAAGCGCCTGCAACTGCGCAAGAGCACCGACGCCAAGCTCGACGAACAGCA
>CALMCS010000426.1 GCA_937862875.1 uncultured Comamonadaceae bacterium | reverse complement strand
GCAAGCCCAAGATTGGCTATGTCCTGTCTCCTGTCGATACCAGACAGGTTCAGGTGCTGGAACTACACAAATGAGGACGAGCGCTTTCTGATCCCCCGAGTGACTTAGATCAGCCTGAAGCTGCCACGCCGGAGGTCGGTTAAGCAGCGATTGCCGTCCGTCACACTCCGTGCAGAGATAGCTGCTTTGGGACCAGCAACCGGTCATCAACCATGGGTAGTAGAAGTCGAGGGCAAGCCAGACGGGTGAGCCACTCCACCAAACAGGTAGTGCGAGCCACCTGCTTAAATGACCTTCTCTGCTGGCTCTACTTTTTTTGGCCAAGTCAACTCGAAGCGTGATCGCCCGAGTCCAGTGGGGAGGCAGCGCGCTATTCCCTGGTGCGCGTGAGCAATTGCTGCAACGACAGCCAAACCGAGCCCGCTTCCTTTGTGGTCGTCTTCCGATTGAACAGCGGAACCGCGGCGAAACGCAGTGAACACTTGCGCCGCTGGGCCACCGGCGCCAGGGAGCCCCCTATGCGGGGCGCCGGCTTAGGTCGTAGACGGATCTGAACAGCTCTGCCTGGTATCTGGCATCGTGCAACGCGTCATGGTCACCCTTCTGATGCGGCTTGACCACTTTGTCGATGGCGCTGGACCGTGTTTCATACCAGGTGCAGCCGGTGGCGCCCATGAACAAGGCCTTGATGTCCAGCGCTGTAAATCCGAACGGATTTTGATCGTGGTATTTGAGAAAATAGTAGTTGACAAATGCCCAGTCGAATGGCGCATTCAGACCGACAAATACGGCCGTGCTGCCTTCTGGTACCTGTGCATCGATCCACTCAGCAAAACGTGACATGGCTTCGGCGGGCTGAAGACCGTCCTGAGATGCCTCCGCCAGCGAAAGGCCTGTGACCTCCAGTGCTTCAGGTACGGCCTTGTCGCTGATCGGTTTGAGCATCATGGAGAAAGCGACTTCAGGCTGATACGCCAGACAGGCGCCCAGGGTCAGCATGCTGTGTTCCCCGACGATGGGCCCTGCGGTTTCGATATCCACAGAAATGAAGACCTCAGGCTTCTGACTCATTCGCTTTCTCCCGTGCCTTTTTGGATCAACCTGCCATCACCGGCGAGGGCGCCAGCTCAGTGGCAGCCTGGTGAAAATGCTCGAACGCAATAGCAGCGTCGGGAAATGCCATAGACACTGCCGTGGGATATAGCCGTGTCCGAATGTCGGAGTAGGTCCAGCCGGGCTGCGTTTTTGTCGGGCCCGTCGCATCTACGAGCTTTTTGACTTCTGCAGTGGTAAATTTCAAATCACCCAGGTCGCGTGCAAAAAGCTCGCTACGCTCCTTGTCGGAGGGGCGTGCAAACTCTTCGACAATCGAGGCACGGCGGATGACAGCCGCGTCCAATGCCGCTAGGCGGTTCGTGCACAGAATGGCGAAAATTCGGCCGCCATGTTTGCGCATGTTGTCGATGGACTGGATCAAGGTGTTCACGCCCACCTTGTCCTCATGGTGACTATGGTCCTGGCTCCGGGACGCGCCCAGAGAGTCGCCCTCGTCGATGATCAGGAAGGCACGCCCCTTGCCGGGCCCGATCGCCTTAGAGATGTCCTCGAATGCCTGGGTGATCAGGGTCCCCATCTCACCGACTTTGCCGGTGCCACGCACCTTGTTGCTGAGCTTGAAAAGAATGGCGTCTTCAAGGCGCGCATCGCGTGCAAGGCGATTGGCGATGGCCTCTGCAGTCGCTGTCTTGCCCGTTCCCACGTCGCCATAAAAAATGGCGAGCGGGTACTGGTCATTCAGCAAGCCAATCAGCGCGAGCTTGGTCTTGTGAAATTTCTGGCTCCAGCGTTCGAGCTCGTTGGCTTGCAGAATGAGTTGCAGACGTTTGCTCACGCGCTGATAGCGGGCATCGAACCCCAACAAGTTCTGCGCCTGTGCATCCAGCTGAGCGGTTGGAAGCGGGATCTTGGCTTCGAAAACAGATGGGTTGCTCATGCGAAATCCTTCCGATTGGTGCCAAAACCATTGCTGCTGT
>CALMCS010000425.1 GCA_937862875.1 uncultured Comamonadaceae bacterium | reverse complement strand
GCCGTGAGTCAGAGTTTTTATGGGGGTCGGCACTTCGCTTTGCTCGTGCCTGTTTGCTTCGTTTTTGTTGGGTTCTTGGGTTGTTGCCCGCTTTTCCTTTTGGAATCGGCGGGCATCTCTCATGAGTCCAAGGCTGCGCTTTTTTCCCTCGCTCAGCGGTTCAGGAAAGCCAGCGTGCGTTCGCGTGCCAGATCGGCTGCTGCAGCGACGTAGTGCTCGCCACCCGGGCGGGCGAAGGCGTGATCG
Organism: uncultured Comamonadaceae bacterium; assembly: GCA_937862875.1. Lineage (GTDB taxonomy): Bacteria > Pseudomonadota > Gammaproteobacteria > Burkholderiales > Burkholderiaceae_C > Diaphorobacter_A. Next base: position 3,802 of record CALMCS010000425.1, on the reverse strand, counting down.
CAACCTGGGTACACGTAGGCTGGCATTTCGGCTTGGGCGGCTGCGTTCTTGAGGATCACTTCGCGTGCGGGTGGTGGGACGAAACCGTCGTTTTCTGCCACGTGCAGCAGGCACGGAGCCGCCGCCACTTTTTCTGCGGGGATCAGGCCTTCGAGGCCTACGCCGTAATAGCTGACCGTGGCGCTGATCTTGGTCGACAGGGCCATCATCACCGCCAGGCGTCCACCGAGGCAATAGCCCAGCGCGCCTACGAATGGGCCCTTGCCTTGCTCGACAAACCACGCGCGAGCGGCGTCGAGATCGCGTACGGCCTGGTCTTGGTCCATCGCCATCATCAGGTCGATGCCTTGCTTGAATTCTTCCTGTTGGGTGGGGTCGAGTTCGATGCCGGGTCGGGTGCGTGCGAACAGGTCGGGGCAGACCACGTCAAAGCCTTCTGCGGCCCAGGCCTGTGCGGCTTCTTTCATGGCGGGGTTGATGCCGAAAATTTCCTGAATCAACACCAGTGGGCGACCTGCGCCCTTGGTGCTGGGCACATGCAGTGCGGGCATCGAAAAACCGTCGGATGTCTGGAGGGTGATGAAGTTCATTGTGGGATCCTGAAAAGAAAGGGAACGCTGGGCATCCTATATCGTCCTCTGTTCTGAGGACGAAGACTCTCGTCACCAGCTTAGTTCAGTCCGGCGTTCCCAGCGTGACAAAGAAAACCATTCAGCTGCACACCGACACCACCTGCGCCGGCTGCTTGCTCAGACTGACATACACATGGCCGACACCGCTGTCGAAATACGCAGCCTCGTGTTTGCCGAGTTCGATGGTTTCGCCATTCTCGAAAAGAATGCGCACGCGGCCGGACAGCACCATGACAAATTCCTGGCCCGGGTGGCGGATGGTTTCCGAAAAATCGCGGGCCTCGCGGGCGTTGATGATGGCCACCAGGGGCTGCATCTTCTTGTCGGGGAAGGCACCGCAGAGCACGCTGTATTCGTACTGGTCGGTTTCGTAGCGCTGTACGTCTTCGAAACGGTCCTTCACGACCGTGGGATGGGCCACCGGCACCTCGGCGGGCGCGTCGCCGGACATGAACAGCCTTGTCATGTCGATGTCGAGTGCGCGGCCGAGTTGCAGGACCTTTTCGTAGCTCAGGGCGATCTGGCCGCGTTCGGCCTTGGACACGGTGGATACCGCGAGGCCGCTGCTGGCCGCCACCTGTTGCAGGGTCAGCCCGCGCTCCTTGCGTGCCTTGCGGATTTTCGCGCCCACCTCCAGCTTGCCTGCGGGAACAGCGTCCGCAGCTTGGGCCTTGGCGTTGGCGGCGCGAGCGCCTGGAAGAATGGCTTCCAGGACTTTATTGGCGGTGGTCTTTTTCAATGGGCGTGGCATGCGCGCCATTCTAATAAGCTAATAAGCCGTGATCAGATGGCGCTCGGCTGGCGGTTGCGTTGCATGCGCACCCAACCGATCAGGCCCAGTGCCATCAGCACAAAGCCGATGTAGCCGTAGATCGGATAGACCAGGCCGACCAGCGTGATGAAGCCCACAAAACTGCCGCCCAAGGCGACCACACCGGCAATCGCCGTGCCGACGCGGAACTGGCGCGTATTGGCCGGAACGATGCGCGCCATGAAGGCGTAGAGCATGCCCACCGCGGTGTTCAGAATCATGCCGAAGATCACCAGCGACATCAGGTTGCCGAGCCATGGCGAGATCTGCGTGGCGATGGAGAGCATCGGCATCGACAGACCGCCGATGGTGTCCATGCGCAGGTACATCGCAGAGGTGATCAACAGCATCAGCACGCTCAGCAGCAGACCACCGAGGATGCCGCCCCACAGCGCCACCTTGCGCGAGCTGGCACGGCCGCCCATGATGACCAGGAACGGCATGCCCGCCACCGTGTTGTAGGAGACATAGAGCAGCGCCGCCACGAGCCAGTTGCTGGCTCCCTTGGGTTGGGTTTGCGCGGCCGCCTGCAAGGCCTCGTAGTCAGGGTGCGGCGTCATCAGCACATAGCCCGCAACGATGATCGTCATGAGCATCAGCAGCGGCGTGACCGCACCGATGAACGCAATCACCTTGCCCACATCGAGACACACGATGAGCACCGTGGCGACGGTCGCAATCACGCTGCCCCACACCTCGGGCACGCCCAGCCACTGGTGCAACAGCGACCCGGCTCCCGCCAGCATCACCACCGTGATGGCGAACAGGAAGAAGGTGATGAGCAGGTCGAACACAAAGCCCAGGTGCTTGCCCAGAATCGCGGTGATCACTTCCTTGTGGGAGTTCGCCATCAGGCGCTGACCCATCGTGGAAAACGCCATCGACAGAAGAACAAACACGACCCCTGCCACCGCGCAGCCCACCAGACCGAGGCTGCCGAAGCTGGCAAAGAACTGAAGAATTTCCTGACCGGAAGCGAAGCCTGCTCCCACGATCACGCCGACGAATGCGCCTGCGATCTTGAACACTTCCTTCATTGGGCTCATGTGTTTGTCTCTCTGTTAGTTAGTTAGTTGATTTGAAAATGAATGAACGAATGGCTGGCTGACGCGCACCCTCCAGAACGGAGAGTGCGGCAAACGTAATCCGCGTTATTCGTGCACGTGGAAGCGCGCCGGGCTCAGCTTGTCTGGGTCTACGCCCTGTTGACTCACCGACTCCGGCAGCGCCTCGCGCAGCAGCAGCGCACAGGCCGTGGCCGACGCGCCCGCGGCGGTCTGAATGCCATAGCCGCCCTGGCCCGCGAGCCAGAAAAAGCCTTCCCGCTTCGGATCCCAGCCGATCACGAAATCGCCGTCGGGCGCGAAGCTGCGCAGGCCGGCCCAGACGTGGTTCGGACGGCGAATGCGCAGACTGGAAACGGTTTCGATCGCATGAATGCCCATCGCCACGTCGAGCTCTTCGGCCACCACGTCATGCGCGGCCACCGGATCGGCGTTGGCGGGCGAGCCCAGCAACTGACCGGCGTCGGGCTTGAAATAAAAGCTCTCGTCCACGCCGATCACCACCGGCCATGCATGCGCATCGACACCCTCGGGCGGCTGGAACGTGAATGCCGTACGGCGCTTGGGTTGAATGTTCAAGGCCTGCGCACCACAGACCTGCGCCACCGTATCGGCCCACGCGCCCGAGGCATTGACCACGGCGCGCGCCTTGATCACATCGCCACCCGGCAACGCCAGCGACCACACACCGGTCGCCGCATCGCGCTCGGCACTCAACAGCTCCGCGTTGCAACGCAAGACCGCACCCTGCTCGCGCATACCGCGCAGAAAGCCCTGGTGCAACTCCGACACATCGATGTCGGTGGCGGCACGGTCCTGCACCGCACCGATGATCTGGTCCAGCTCCAACACCGGCACCAGCTCCTTGGCACGCTCGGCGCTGATCATCTCGGCACTCAGCCCATCCTTCAGATACGTGGCCAGCGCGGCGTCCAGCAAGTCCTGCTGCCCTTCCTGACCGACATACAGCACATCGCGCGCAGGCAGCAGCTCATTGGTGCAGAAGCCTTCTGGCGGATGCATGTAGAAGTCACGACTGGCACGCGTGAGCGCACGAATCTGGTCCGTCCCATAGCTCTCCATGAACATCGCCGCAGAGCGACCCGTGGAGTGATAACCCGGTTGCGATTCGCGCTCCAGCACGATCACAGAAGCCCCCTTGTGCGCCAGACGGTAAGCCACAGAAGCCCCCGCCATGCCCGCACCAATCACGGCGAAGTCGAGCACGTTGTCAGTCATGTCAATCCAATTTCAAATTTTTCCGATTGGAAAATTATCGCATTGGAAAATTCCTG
>CALMCS010000424.1 GCA_937862875.1 uncultured Comamonadaceae bacterium | reverse complement strand
GCCTTGCTCCGGAGTGGACGCCCAGCCCGCGTTGGGCTTGAGCGTAGCTTTCTGGCCCGGCCGCACGAACGCGCCCCAACCGCCGAGGGCGGCGATGCCGGCGGCCAGCATCCGGGGAATATCCGTGCCGTGCGCGACGACGACGCGCGCGGCGGAAGCGCCGGCTTCGGCGAACAGGCTGCGCAACAACGGAATCAGGCTGTCGGCATGCAGACTTTCGTCGGCCACATTCCCCCAGCGGTCGATCTTGCGGAACACCGGACCCTCGGTCAACCCGGCCAGGTCGATCCAGGCATTGAAGGCCGTCACGGGACATAAGCGGGACAAGGCTGGGCATTTGAAAACACGGCCCTGCAGCTGCCGGTCGCCTTTGGTGCGGCCCAGGTAGCACGCCATGCCCTGGCCCGGCGTCACCTCGATGTTCTCTACGCGCAGGTTGACCAACTCGTCGGAGCGAAAGCCGCGCCAGAACCCCAGCAACATCAGGCTGCGGTTGCGGGTTTGGCGCAGCAAGGCCGGCCGGTCGCCGGACCGCTGGGCGTTGCCAATCGCGACATCGAGCCACTGGTCGATCTGCTGGAGCACCGCCAGCTCCAGGGGGCGCGCGCGCTTTTCTGGCACGGCGTGAATTGAGCGAATGCCTTTAAGGACCTGGCGCACCAAGGGCGACTTGGTGGGGTCCGCAAAACCTTGGTCGGCATGCCATCGGGACAGTGCCGCCAGCCGCTGGCGAAGGGTGTTGATGGCCAAGGTAGGCGCGTAGTCGGCGAGGTAGCGGGCGATGGCGTCAGCCGTCGAGGGCAGGAGGCCTTTCCACTCTATTTCAAAATGTCGTATGGCCGAAGCGTAGCTCCGACGCGTGTTGTCGCGCTCAGCGGCTTCGATGTAGTCAACAACACGATTCATTTCAGTTTGTTTTTCGCCTGTCCATTAGCGTGGCTTGCCCCGCTCCGCCAGCAGGTAGCCAGCCATGATGGTGCCGAACAAATCGAAGCGCCCCGCCGGGCGCAGGGGGTACAGCAATTGGCGCCAGTTCCATGCACGCACCAGTTGCTCGGCCAGGATGGACAAGGGCACCAAGACCAGCCAGCTTGGGTCCGCGCCTGTGAGAATACCGAGCCGTCGCGCCGTCGCGCCGTCGGTGTCCGGAGATGCCTATCTTCACGTGCACACGAGAGAGTGCCAACCCGCCACATGCAACGCTAAATGCCTCATATCGCACGTGCGCCGGCCAGCCGTGCACTCACGCTCTCCCACTGGATGTTCTGGAAGAAAGCATCAATGTATTTCGCCGCCGCAGCGCCGTAGTCCATCTGATAAGAGTGCTCGTACATGTCCATCACCAGGATCGGAACGGTGGCGGCCGGTCCATGCGCGTGATCGGCCATCCAGTAATTTTCCAGCTGCCTGGTGTGCAGGTTGAACCCAAGAACCACCCAGCCGGACCCCCCACCGAGGCCGGCACCGATGCGGCGGAATTCCCTCTCCCAGTCTTCGAAGCTGCCGAAGGCTTGAGCGATCGCCTCTCGCTCGGTAGCTGCGGCCTCGCCACTGCCCCCGAGGTTCTCGAAATACAGTTCGTGCAGCACCACCGATCCAGTGCGAATTAGGTGCTCGCGCTTCAGGTCGTTGTAGATGTAGGGCGGCAGGTCCTTGTCGCCTGCGGCCTGCACCAGCCGGGCCTTGACAGCGGCCAGTGCCTTGACCGAGCCGCCGTAATTGTTTTCCCAATGGGAACGAATCATTCGTTCGGACAGACCCGTTAGTTTTGACGGATCGAACGGCAGCGGCTTGAGCGCGTCCTGACTTTGAAATGCTGGGGATGTAGTCATCATGAACTCCTTTTAAGAAAACCTTGATATACGAGTTGCTGCCCATCTAGGTACTGCAACTCGTTGCCTCGTCGATGCACCGAGAAGCACGCCGCCTGTGTGCTGCTGATCTCGGGCTTCAGCAGGCACAGCTGGTCGCCTTGAACCGACCATTGGCCCGCTTTGCTTGTCCCGCTCTCGGAGCGGATGAGTCGACCATCGGGGAGGTACTGATGCTCCCAATGTCTCCCGTCGCCGACTGAGCTGCCGCGCAACGCGGAGCGGATCTGCTGGCCATTCAAAGGAGCAAAAGCCGCCGATTCAGCGGCCACGTCCGGCAGCGTCCATGCACCAAGCACGAGCAGCAAGCAACCGCAAGCAACGTTTCGGCGCAGCCGTCCGTCTAGGCGGGTTGAGCCGAGGCCTCCGCTGGCGCGACTTTTCTTGATCGGAGCGACCTTTAACGCGACGCAGCGCGCTGAGCGAGGGCAAGCAACAGGCTGCATACCCTGCTGGCTCACGCGCCGCTCGGCATCAGCAGCCAACCCGCGACTCCGGCCCCGATGATCGCGACTGCGATGTTGAGCTTGTTCTTCCAGGCATACAGGAAGGCCAAGGCCGCGACAAAGATCGATACGGCCACCGCCAACGACGGCACACGCGCGGCGGTGACGAACGCCAGGTCAACCGTGGTCGCGGCGATTAGGCCGACCACCCCGGCGGCGACGCCGTCGAGGAAGGCGTGCATCTCCTTGACCTCTAGCACTGCCTCGAGCCGGTCGTAGAAGATCAGCGAGAAGGCAAACGCGGGAAGAAAGACGCCGGCGGTCATGACCAGCGCACCGAGCGGCCCGCCGGCAACATAGCCAACGAAAGTGGCGAAGATGATGAGCGGCGCGGGCAGCACCCCAGACAAGGCCAGGCCGTCGAGGAACTGGCCGTCGGTGATCCAGCCGCGGCCGACCGCGTCATTGCGGATGAACGGGATCGCCGTGTAGGCACCGCCGAAGGTGAGCAGGCCCGCCTTCAACCCGGCGACGAAGATGAGCAGCAGCGAAGCCTCGCCCTGGACGACCGCCTCCACCAGCGGCTGTGCGCGCGGCGCCCAGAGCGCCATCGCGGCGGCCAGCGCCACCGCGCCGGCAGCGACCAGGAGGGCGAGCCTGCCACGCTTGAGCATCCACAAGGCATAGACGCCGCCGGCGGCTGGCAGGGTGATCCAGAAGGCCACGCCGGCGGCGGAGGCGAGTGCGGCCACGATGGCGATGGCCCACAGCCAACGGTCCACCAGGATGTGCTCGCCGATCCGGTGCACCGCCCGTACGATCAGGGCGATCACTGCTGCCTGTACACCAAGGAACGCGGCGCCCAGTGCCGTGCCAGCGATGTCCATCCGGAAGTAAAGCCATGACAGCGCCAGCATCAACAGGAATCCCGGGAGCATGAATGCGAGACCGGCCAGCACCCCGCCCAGCCGCCCCTTCGCACGCATGCCCAGATGCACGCACAGCTCGTGCGCCTCGGGTCCGGGCAGCACCTGCATCACGGCCAGCAAGCGGTTGAAGCGTTCGCTGGAAATCCATCGTTCCTCGTTCACCAGTTCCCGGCGCAGCATGGCGACCTGCGCCACCGGGCCTCCCCAGGCAAGGAAGCCGAATTTGAGAAACCGCATGAAAAGCTGAAAGTACGTCAGCGTCGGAGGCACGGCCTCGGGGCCGGCAGCGCCGGTGGTCGTCTGCGCACTCATGCTGCCCCCGGTTCAGAGTTGAGGTTGGGACGGATGATCGAAGCGGCGCGCAAGCCGGTCAGGAAAAGTGTCATGGCGTTATCCGGTCATGGTTACAGAACAGGTGGTTGGTTGAATCAAAGTCGCTATCGGCAGTTGGGTGGGTTCCAGGTGTGGCTCGGGGTAACTTGGCGCGAAGCTCACCAATGTGCGGGGGGCTGGGCGGATCATCTGGGTCATCCTGGGCGACCGCCAGCTTGTTGAAAGTACGCGTACAGGGAGTCGAGCATTTTGCTCATCTCCGCCAGCAGCGCGTCGTCCTCGTCCAGGCGTTGATGCGCGCCTGCCAGCACGGCCTCGAAGCCTGCAGCCTCGGCGACCGGTTCGCCGCCCACGTCGAGCTGGTGTACAAGCGCGGCGACGCGCATGAGCGCAGCATCCTGCTCCAGGTCGAAGCTAGCCATTAGCGTCTCGAAGGTCACCCGCTCGCCCACGTGCGTAAACGCCGCGCCGTCGAAATCGAAACCGAGTGCGCCTTTCGGGCAATCTGACGGCTGGGACAGCCACTGAAAACGCGCATCGCGGTCGATGAAGCGCTGAATCAACCATGCGCTGGCAACGCGGTCCACCCAGGGCCGACGTCGCGTGGCCCACGTCCGGCCTTGGTAGCTGCTCGCATCCAGCCTGGCAATGCCGCCTGCCGTTTCGTGAGGCTCGTCTGGCGACAACACCCGCTCGATGCGTTGGGTGAACTCCGTCCAGGCCGCCTCTGCCTCCAGGCTCGCGTCGCCGGGGAAGAAGTCAATGGCCCGCACCATGTCGCGCTCGCGCTGCAGCCTGCGCTGCATGCGCGAGACCTCGGACCCCGCCAGCCCGCTGAGCGTGCGTCCCGCCTCCTTCCAGGACTTGCACAGCTCGGCGTAATCGTCGCTGCGGTCAAACAGCTGCCGGTAGGTTGCAGCTTCGTCGACGGACCGCGGCTGCACGTCCATCAGCCACGCGTGGCCTCCCTCGCGCCGGCATTCCTCAGCCAGTTCCTGCAGCGCCACTTCGCGTTCCTCACCAGCTGGTAGGAGATACGCCCCGTCCCGTAATGCCATGCAGCCAAGCGACTTCAACGCCCGCCAAATGCGGGTCCGCGCGGTGGCGCCGGATGTAGGCAGTGAAACAATCAGCAACAACCAGGGTGGCAAGAACAGCAAACTCATGTCATGATCATACTGTAATGTCTTGAACTCGACATTAAAAGAGTCAACAGACCAGAAACGCGAATACTTTGCTGGTCGAGGCTCTCTTCGGCCCAGTGGGGGTATCCATTGCTGAAGCTCTTATGAATGCCATGAGGACCTTATGAAATACGCTTCAATTGCTCTGGCAGCTTGCTGGCGTGTGAGCCGCTGAGGAGTTGCCCTTGCCTACATCAACCGTCGCATTACTTTATCCAGGCGATCGCCGCATGCGGGATCGCTCTGATCCGACCGAGAGCCGGTTTGCTGCGTTGTTTGATGCTTTCGCCCTCGCCGGCGTGACGGCGGTCCCTGCCGTGTACAACGACGACTTCGCCGAAGAAGTGGAGACGCAGCTGCGCAACTGCCGCCTCGTGCTGGTCTGGTGCAATCCCATCGAAGGCGGACGACGACGGGATGTCCTGGACGCCATGCTGCGGCGGGTTGCCGACTCGGGGATTGTGGTCAGCGCGCATCCGGAGGCCATCCTGAAGCTGGGAACCAAGGACGTCTTGTTCCACACGCGCGATCTCCCGTTTGGCAGCGACGTTTGCCGAGTCGACAGCCTCAAACAACTCGAGGAGGAATTGCCAGAACGACTCCGCCACGGCCCACGGGTACTCAAGCAATACCGGGGACAGAGCGGGAACGGTGTTTGGCGCGTGCAACTGGTGGGTCCCATGGCCACACCCGCGCGCCTGCGGGTGCGCCACGCCCAGCGTGGCAGCGACGAAGAGGTGATGGAAATTCCAGCGCTCTTGGCAAGACTGGCTCCGTACTTCGAGCCGGAGAACGGCGGACACATGATCGACCAGGCATGGCAACCGCGCTTGGTGGAAGGCATGGTGCGCGCCTATCTGGTGGAGGATCGGGTCGAGGGCTTCGGGCACCAGTCGGTGAACGCGCTCTACCCCGCCAAACCTGACGAGCCGGCACCGCCGTCCAGCCCGAGGCTGTACCACGCCGCAAATCTGCCGCAGTTCCAGTTCTTGAAGGAACGACTGGAGACTGAGTGGGTCGAGTTGCTCCGCACACGCGTCGGCCTTTCGCGCGAGCAACTTCCGTTCCTCTGGGACTGCGACTTCATGTTCGGAGAATCTATCGCCGATGCCTCTGAGCGCTATGTGCTTTGCGAAATCAACGTCAGCAGCGTAGCGCCGTTCCCGGACTCCGCCATCCAGCCGCTCGTTTCGGCTGTTCAACGTCGTCTAAAGCAGATTTGATCGCCTGTTGCGCACGTTGCCACAGCCAAGTAGCTGCGAACCTGACTTTTGGCCTAAGTGATTGACGCGTGTTCTATCAAGCTGGTGTATGTAGGCTAGCCACCGACTCTCGTCTATTGCAGGATGCATAAGAATACTGGCCATGGCCGGGGTTAGGCTGGCAACGTCAGCAGGGAGCTTGACCACTGACCGCACGAGAGTGCGGCCTAGTCAAAAGTCGAGTTCGTCGCGGATAGCAGCAATGCCCGCTTTGGCGCAGACGTCATCGGCATCCCCGCCCGGCGCGCCCGAAACCCCAATGGCGCCCACGATGGAGCCAGCCGATTCAATGGGAATGCCACCGCCGATGGCCACGATGCGGGGAAGGTGTCGCACGCCAGATGCGGGTTCACCTCCTTGAGTGGAACGGGTGAAACTCGTGGTATCGAGTTTGAAGGTCACGGCCGTGTAGGCTTTGTTGATGGCCGTATCGACTGTGTGTGGACCGGCGAAACGGTCGCGAAGCATAACGAGCGCGTTGCCGGCACGGTCATTGACCGATACGGCAGCTTGATGGCCATTTTTTCGGCAAGTCTCTAGCGCAGCCCGTGCCGCCTTCAAAGCGGCATCTGGCGTCAAGGAGGCTGACGTGAAAGTGGCTTGTTGTGCCAGTAGCAAACCAACAGGCATTCCAAGCAATAAGACGAAGGTCAGAGTTGATTTTTTTGCAGTGCGCATTGGTAGAAAATTCCTTTTCAGCGGTCATGTGATTTGAGTTCAGGTGCCTCGAGGCGCTTTTGCTGGCTAACTTCGATTCTCCCGCAATCTGCTCATTCTGGTGGGCATTTGCAAGCACTATCGAAGCACCCATTATTGGCGTTTTGCCTTGCGCAGAAGCGATATGCATCCGGAAACTCGAAAGCCTGGTGCTTGAGGGTTAAGAAGCCGTGCTTGAAAACGCCGCTGACACGCGGTTGCA
>CALMCS010000423.1 GCA_937862875.1 uncultured Comamonadaceae bacterium | reverse complement strand
CTCGCTGTGCGTCACACCGGTGCCAGCGCTCATGCGCTGCACGTCACCGGGGGGAATGCCCTTGACGTTGCCCATGCTGTCCTTGTGCGCCAGATTGCCGCTCAGCACGTAGCTGATGATTTCCATGTCCCGATGGCCATGGGTACCGAAGCCGGTGCCGGGCGCAATGCGGTCTTCGTTGATGACCCGCAGATTGCCCCAACCCATGTGACGCGAGTCGTGGTAGTCGGCAAAGGAAAAGCTGTGACGCGATTTGAGCCAGCCATGGTCAGCGAGGCCGCGATCGTTGGAGTGTCGAATGGTCAACATGAAATGCTCCTTCTGTGGGGTGGGACGAAAAATCAAACCTGAAATCCAATGTCTTCACTGTAGACCTCGATACCGGGCTTGTGTCCTAAGCCAGTTGAATGCATCATTCAAACTAATTGAACCAAAGTAACTTCATCATGCAAAAAGCCCGCGATGTTCTGACGCCGGAAAATCTGGCCATGCTGCAGTTGATTGCCGACACGGGCAGCTTCGCCGCCGCGGCGCGCGAGCTGAATCTGGTTCCCAGCGCGCTGACCTATCGCGTGCGGCAGATCGAAGATGCGCTGGATGTACTGCTCTTCGATCGCAGCGCTCGGCAGGCACATCCCACGCCCGCCGGAACCGAGTTGCTGCGGGAAGGCTCTCGCTTGCTCGAGGACGTGGATGCCATCGCCAATCACGTGCGGCGCGTGGCGACGGGTTGGGAGCCGCAGCTCACGCTGAGCGTGGACCAGGTGATTTCCACCCCGACCATGCTGGAGCTGGCTGAGGCGTTCTATGACGTCAAGCCCACGCCGCCCACGCGGCTCAAATTCACCGACGGAATCTTGAGCGGCACGCTCGAATCACTCACCTCGGGAGTGGCGGATCTCGCGATCGGCGTGGCCATCGACACGCCCAACATCGCCGGCTTGCAGGCCTCGCCGATGGGGACGCTGCAATTTGTGTTCGTGGTCGCGCCTCACCATCCGCTGGCCAGGACAGAGGAACCGATCAGCGACTCGGTTCTGCGCGAGCACCGCCTGATCGCGGTGGCCGACTCGGCTCGGCGCTCCAACGTCACGATGGGCATCCTGCCCGGCCAGGATGTGATGACCGTCGACTCCATGAGCGCCAAGATTCAGGCGCAACTGCGTGGTCTGGGCGCGGGGTTTCTGCCCGAGCCGATGGTTCGCTCGTACATACAGGCCGGGCTGCTCGTGGCCCGCACCGTGCAGCGGCCGCAGCGCACGATCCGCATGAGTTATGTCTGGGGTCGCAGCTCGCACGGGGCTCCGGGACAGGCGCTCAAATGGTGGTTGGAACAGCTCAAAAGTGTTACCACGCAACGCTCATTACTGGAAAACCACCATCACTTCTGAATGCCTTGGCGCAAAACAAGGTGCATAAGGCGTGTAGAGTGTTGAAGCTTGTGCCAAGCTAATAAAGTTGCCCGCCACAGACCAAAAACCGAGTGGCAAATCGGCAACCAGATAGCGCGTTTCAGTGGCACACCAACTTTTATCGAATGGGTCCGTCATGCAAGCAGTTTCTTCCAAGAATGCCGAGTCCACCCCCCGTCCATTCGGCGGCATCCGTTCCAAACCCAAGCGATTTGCCGTCATCGGCGCTGGCATGGCCGGCATTGCCTGTGCACGCACGCTGGTTCAGGCCGGACACGATGTCACCGTTTTCGAGCAGCACGCAGAACCCGCAGGTCGCACCGCCATCGTCGACTCGGTGTGTGGCAGCTTCGATGCCGGCGCCCAATATTTCACCGTTCGCGATCCGCGTTTCCAAAAGGCCCTCGACACCGTCCCGGGCCTTTGTCGCGCCTGGAGCGCCAACACCGTTCGCGTGCTGGACGAAGCGGGCCGTGTGGTTGCCGCTGCGCCGCCACCGGGCGAGCGCCACTGGGTCGCCATTCCTGCCATGGACGCTCTGGTCAAGACCTGGGCCGAGCCACTCAGCAAAAACGGTCAGTTGCTGACCAACACTCCGATTGCCAGCGTGGAACGCGATGTGGTCTCGCCCCATCAGTGGCAGTTGCGCTCGGAAACGCCCGACGGTGGCACCAAGGTGCACGCCGGTTTCGACACCGTTCTGTTGGCCGTGCCCGCCCCCGTGGCGCAGGCCATTCTGGGTGAGCACCTTGCGCTCTGGGAAGACGCCCTCGCGAAGGTGGAAACCGCCCCCTGCTGGACCCTGATGCTCGGCTTTGCACACGCGGTGCGCCCCGGCCTGACGACACTCGGCCCGCAGTGGAACGCGGCACGCAGCACCCACCACCGTATCGCATGGCTGGCACGCGAATCGTCCAAGCCCGGCCGCTCGCAGGTCGAACGCTGGACCGTGCAGGCCAGCCCAGAGTGGTCCGCAGAACATTTGAACGACGACAAGGCCCGCGTGCAAGCCAAGTTGACGCGTGCGTTCTCCGAAGTCACCGGCATCCGCGCCACGCCCACCTTTGTGGACACCCGCCGCTGGCGCTTCGCACGCACCATCATGCCGCTTGGCCAACCCGCGCTGTGGGATGACGCCTCGCAACTCGGCCTGTGCGGCGACTGGTGCCTGGGCCACCGCCTCGAAGATGCGTTCATTTCAGGCCTTGAACTGGCACTGGCATCCATCGATGCGGCTCACTCGAGCAAGGCTTTTTCTTAAAATCGCTGCCTTTCCTCCACCGGATGGTTTTGGCAATTGATGACAGACGCGACAGAAAAGTTAGCCGCAACGTATGTAGGTAGATTCGCGCCCTCACCCACCGGCCCGCTCCACGCGGGCTCGTTGGTGGCGGCGCTCGCCAGTTGGCTGGACGCACGTGCGGCGCACAGTGGAAGCGGCGGGCGCTGGCTGGTGCGCATCGAAGATGTGGACACCCCGCGCTGCTCGCCCGAGGCAGCGGAGATGATTCTGTTGCAGTTGGCCGCCTGCGGGCTGGTACCGGACGAGCCTTCAGTCTACCAATCCCAGTTGGGGTCCCGATACGAGCGAGCCCTTGCCCAGTTGATG
>CALMCS010000422.1 GCA_937862875.1 uncultured Comamonadaceae bacterium | reverse complement strand
AACGCAGTGTCTGCCCCGGGTGGCAGCGGGCTGCGTGCGCCGGCCACAACGCGATCGATCTCTGGTGCCTGCTGCGTTCCGCTGCAGAAGTAGACACCTCGCAACACCGGTTGGTGCAGCAGCCTGGTTTCGGAAAAGAGGAATTCGACCGCCTTCGACAGGCGTTCACGCAGTCCTGAAAATTGCTGGGGAAAGGCGTAGATGAGATTTCTCCGGCGCAGATCACTCTCCTTGGCCAGGTGCCGATCCTGCACGCCGAACAGAGACTTCTCGAGAGCCTCCCATTGCTGATCAAATGCGCCGGCACCGATCCCGCCAATTCCAGCATTCGTGCCGGTGAACGAGTAGGGAAACGTGAACCCCAACACCTGATCGCGTTGTGTTGGGGTGTAGCCTCCAAAGAACTCGTTGAAGCCCGCGATCAGATCCACCTTCGTGACCAGAAGATAGACCGGGATCTCGATCGCACACGCCGCCTGCAACTCGTTCAGGCGCTCGCGCAGTGCGCACAGGTGGGTCGCAAGCGCTTCGTCCGAAAGCTTCACCAGGGTTTCAAGACTCAGCGTGAGCAACACCCCGTTCAAGGGCTGCCGAGGCCGATACTTCTTGAGCAGAGAGAGAAACTCCTGCCACTCGGATGGATCGTTCTTTTCGTTGCGGCCCTGAGTGACGTAGCGACCCGCCGTATCAATCAATACGGCGCGATCGGTGAACCACCAATCGCAATGGCGAGTGCTGCCTGCGACGCCTTGAGCGGCCGTCTTTCCAAACTGACCGGCCATTGGGAAGTCCAGACCGGAGTTCAACAAGGCCGTCGTTTTGCCTGAGCCAGACGCGCCCAGCATGACGTACCACGGCAATTCGTAGATGAATTTTCGGCTCCAGAAACCGTTGTGAACCTCCCCGTTCACCCGCATCGCTTTCAGCGTTTCTGCCGCCTTGGCAAAGCATTGCTGCAATGCCAACAGATCCGGATGGACCTTGGTGCCCGCCGCCTTCTGGATCTCCACAGAGTCCTTGATGCGCCCCACGCGTTCCAACAACCAGGCGCTGAGGTAGCGGCGGCGCCAGAAGGCCGCGAGGATCCACAGAAAGTACAAGGCAAAGATGAGCCCAATCACCCGCCAGCGCGTCGATTCGCTCTCCAGCGGTCGGTGCTGTGCAAAGGCGAATTGCGGCCCTGCGTACCAAGTAAACAAGGAGAGCGCGATCACCAACACCAGCACCCAGAAGCCTCTGCTCACGAAGAACCCGAAAATACGTCGCAGCAAGGTGATCATTGGATGTCCACCGCAGAAGGTGTTTCGAAAAGGACCACTTCCACCCGGCGATTGCGCGCGCGGCCCTCGGCGCTGGCGTTGTCGGCAATCGGGTCCGCGTTGCCCACGCCTTGCGCGCTGATGCGCCGCGCCGGAACCCCTCGGTTCAGCAAAATGGCGGCGACCTGTTCCGCTCGCTCTCGCGACAGCTCGGAGTTGGAGGGGTATCTCGCCGTGCGAATGGGGACGTTGTCCGTGAAGCCGCTCACCACCACCTTGCCCTGGCGTGTGGCCAGCGCGTCCGCCACGCGCACGAGGACCGGCAGGTAGTCGGGCATCACCGTGGTGGAGCCGGATGCAAACAGGCCGTCACCACGCAGGATGATGGTGCTGCGGTCACCCTCTTCATTCACAGTCACGAGGCCTTCGCGGATCTCCGGGTCCAGGAATTTACTGAAGCGCTGAGTGACCACCGGGCTGTTCAAATGCAGCGCGCTGATGCGCGTGAACAAGGCCTCCTGGCGCTGCGACAGCAGGAATGCGAACCACAGAAAGCACCCGGTAGCGATCAGTGCCGCCACACCCGCCACCACCCAGATGGGAATCAGCCGCCACCGCTGCATGCCCTTGCCGCTGACGCCCTTGCAGTGGGGAGAAAGACTGTCGTCGCTCCCGACTCCGAGCTCCCGCAGGATTTGCCACAGTCGCTGCCGCAGCGTTTCCAATTGCGCGCGGCCGTTGTCGATGATGCGAAAGCGCCCCTCCAGTCCCAGCGAGATGCAGTAGTACATCAACGAGAGCAGATCGCGGTACTGCTTTGGGTTCTGCGCCAGCTTGGAAAGCAACTGGAAGAACTTTTCGCCGCCCCACGTTTCATTGTGAAAAGTCACCAGCAGGCTGTGGCGCGACCACAGGCCGGAACCGCCCCAGGGCGTCTGTGCGGCGGTTTCATCCAGCAAGGTACACAGACAATAGCGACCACCGATCACGGTTTCTGGCGCCACCCCCAGATCGCGCGCGCGTCGCTCGAACTCCTGGATTTGTTCGATCAAGAATTGGCGCAACTGCCCGGCGTCTTCCAGCTCCGCCATTCCACGAATGTGCGGCACCAGATTCAGCACGGGATTGGCGGCCGTCACCAGCGGATTCGAGCCGCTGGCGGTTTCCCAGAACTGCAGTGGGTCCAGGTCCATCCCGCCCTCGGAAGCGAGACGTCTTTCCAGGGGCTGCTCTTGCGGGTCGAGGGCAGGGAGCATGTCGTTGGCCGGCAAAGGGGTTGAGTTCACAGACACGTTGGCTTTCCTTGCGGTTGGAATGGCTGGCGTTGTGCAGAGGCGTGCGCCGTCAGAACGGGATGGGTGTGGGTGTGGGTGTGGATGCACCGCGCGGGGTGTTGACGGGCGGCAGACCCACGGCGCCCTTGCCTCTGGCCGCGTCTCGCGGCAGTTCTCTTGTGGTCACGAAACTGTCTGACTCGCTCGTGGTCACCGTGACCTTCTTGCTGCCCACATGCACCTTGACGTAGGCGGCTTTGAACGAGGGCGAGAAAATCGAAAAGCGCCCGGCTCTCTTGGGCTGCGGCAAGGGAGCGAAGCCGCGCCAGAGTGCGTTTTCGAGGTCACGATAGGCGACGAAGATTCCGACAACACGCTCGTCATCGGTGGCCTTGCCGGTCAAGCTTTTCGCTTCACCGGGCTGCAGGGTGAAGACGTCTTTGGAGAGCAAATCGCTGGCCAGGATTTGCTCGTCTTTCTCGTATAGCGAGAAGAAATCTGCGCCTGAAAACGCATTCACGCTGCGCAGGCGAAAGATCTTGACCTGCACCGGCGCAGGTTTGCCGTTGCGGTCCGGATTCAATGCGCTGTCTGCCGTGATCAAGACGGTATAGGGAGCGGGAATCGAGGGCTGGGGACCAGCACAACCCACCAGGAAAAACACCACGCCAGCCAGCAGAGCAATGCATTTTTTCATTTTTCACAACGACCGTTTGGAAGCTTGCGGAACAGGAAAACATCGACGGCGCGCGTTCTTCAAAGGGGTTGGAAGAACGCGAACGTAGATACCAAAATTCATGTGCAAGTAGGCTATCGCACACCAATTCGTTCCCGGATGCGCTTGCTCAAGCGTGTGGATTGGTGAAGATGCGCTGGCTCAATCTGTGGAGATAAGCACGGTCGACAGCGGCGCAAAGGGTGCAAGCCGTGTCATTGACAAAGAGGAGTGAGTGCGCGGAGGCGGCAAAAACGTCGGAAGACTTGCCGCTGTGAGGGATCCCGCAAGGCGAAGCTACGCACTGTACGGAAACAGACCAGTGGGATTTGGTCTCTTTTCGGTGGGTCAGACCCTCAGGCACGATGGGGTGTGAATCGATTGGGCATAAAAAAACCACCTAGATCGCTCTACGTGGTTATTTTATAAGGGGATTTTTGGTGGGTGCTAACGGGGTCGAACCGCTGACCTACGCCTTGTAAGGGCGCCGCTCTACCAACTGAGCTAAGCACCCCCTTGAATCGACTTATCTGATCAGTTCAACGCTTCTTTCAAAGCCTTGCCTGGTCGGAATTTTGGCACTTTTGCTGCCTTGATCTTGATTGTATCACCAGTACGGGGGTTGCGACCGGTACGAGCAGCACGTTTTCCAACTGCGAAAGTACCGAATCCGACGAGCGACACCGTGCCACCCTTTTTCAGTGTCTTCTTGACCGCGTCAATCGTGGATTCCAAGGCGCGGGCAGCCGCAGCTTTGGAGATATCAGCGTTACTAGCAATGTGCTCAATCAGTTCGGTTTTATTCACAAGGAACCTCTCGCAAATGAGTGGATGGATTCGTTATTGCATATCTGGAGGGTGTTTCCTGTCTGTGCCTTGCGGCATGTCATCAGTACAAGAAATTGACTGACCCTTCGACAGATTGCTGTTCCAGATTAAAGCTATCGCGTTCACAAGTGTCAATACAGAGCACCGCTAGGCAACAGCATGGATAGGAATTCTAGTCGCATTTCCCACCTAAACTTTGGCTCGTTACTGCTTTTGTCGCGCAAAAACGCACACAGCCTTTTCCCCCATTGACTTGGATGCAACAGATGGGCTGAACTTGACGCTTGCTACTTGACAACTCGTGCGCGAATTTCGGGCAAAGCCTTCTGCAGGTAGTACACCATGGACCAAACGGTCAAAATCGCAGCGATCCAGATGAGCCATGTGCCCCAGACTCCGGTATCGATGACGCCAAATACTTTTCCGTCGTAGAGCAAGAACGGAATCGCGACCATTTGCACGGTCGTCTTGAGCTTGCCCAGCATGTGGACTGCGACGCTCTTGCTTGCACCAATCTGGGCCATCCACTCGCGCAATGCCGAAATCGCGATCTCTCGTCCGATGATGATCAGAGCCACAAACACGTCTGCACGCTGTAGATGCACCAATACCAGCAGCGCGGCACAGACCAGGAATTTGTCTGCGACGGGGTCCAGGAAGGCACCAAACGACGAGGTTTGATTGAGCTTGCGGGCCAGATAGCCGTCCAGCCAGTCGGTGATGGCAAACGCGATGAACATCACTGTCGCGATCAGATTCTGCGTTGCAGTGTCCAAAGGCGCAGAGAACACCCCCACGATCAAAGGTATCGCGACAATGCGCGTCCAGGTCATTAGGGTGGGGATGGTGAAAAACATAGGGCGATTGTGTCATGCAAAGAGAACCCCTGCTAACAATCATTCATGACAGCGCCCGAAGTGCGCTGGCAAGTGGGTTTGAACGCTACGGCTTAACGTAACGCGCGGTAAATTTCTTCCGCCAATTCGCGTGAAATACCCTCGACCGAGGTCAGGTCGTCGACGCTCGCATCCCCTACCCCCCGCACGCCGCCAAAGCGCTGCAGCAGGCGCGCACGCTTCTTGGGGCCGATGCCGGGAATGTCTTCCAGTCGACTGCCGCCCACACGCACCTTGGCGCGCGCCGCGCGCATGCCGGTGATGGCGAAGCGGTGCGCCTCGTCGCGGATCTGGGCGACCAGCATCAATGCCGCGGAGTCCTTGCCCAAATAGACTTTTTCGCGCCCATCGGCAAACACCAGTTCTTCCAGGCCGACCTTGCGGCCCTCGCCCTTTTCGACACCGATGATGCGCGAGACATCCAGCCCCAGGGCCTCGAACACCTCGCGTGCCATGCTGACCTGGCCCTTGCCGCCATCGACCAGCACCAGATCCGGCAGGCGTGCCTTGCCGGCCTCGAGCTCGGCGCCGCCGGCTTCGCGCAGCGCCTCGGCCACCTTGCTGTAGCGGCGCGTGAGCACCTGCCGCATCGCGGCGTAATCGTCACCGCCCGTGATGCCTTCGATCTTGAAGCGGCGGTATTCACTGCTTTGCATCTTGTGGTGATGGAACACGACACAGGATGCCTGCGTCGATTCGCCGGCGGTGTGCGAGATGTCGAAGCATTCGATCGTGAGTTGGTCGAGGTTGTCGGCATCCAGATCGAGCGCATCCGCCAGTGCGCGGGTGCGCGCCTGCTGCGAGCCCTCTTCCGCCAGCAGCCGTGCGAGCTGAATTTCTGCGTTCTTCTCGGCCATTTCCAGCCAGACCCTGCGCTGCTCACGCGGTTGGCTGACGGCGTGAACGCGCACGCCACTCTGCTCGCTCAGGGCCGCCAGCAGCGCGGCGTCGATTGGCTCGCTCACCAGCAAGGTGGGCGGGACCGGCACATGCAGATAGTGCTGGGCGACAAAGGCCTCGAGCACCTGGGCCGCGACCGACAACTCCGGTGTCTGGGGTTCGGTGGCTTCCGCGACCTCCGCTTCCGCGTTGCCGTCATTACCGTCGCTGGAATCGCTGGCATCGGAATCCCGTTCCGCGCGATAGATGGCGGTAGCCTCTTCCACATGGGTCGGGAAATACGCCCGGTCGCCCAGGTGCCGTCCGCCGCGCACCATCGCCAGATTCACGCAGGCACGCCCGCCGTGCACCTTCACCGCGAGGATGTCCACGTCCTTGTCCGAGACGGTTTCGATCGCCTGCTGGTGCAGCACGCGCGACAGCGCCGTGATCTGGTTGCGGATCTCCGCGGCCTGCTCGAACTCGAGCTTCTCGGAGTGCGCCATCATGCGCGCCTCGAGTTGCTCCAGCAGCTCCTGGGTTTCGCCGCGCAGCATCGCCTCGGCGTGCGCCACGTCGGCCGAGTAGGCCTCGGGCGAGATCAGGTCGACACAGGGCCCCGTGCAGCGCTTGATCTGATAGAGCAAGCAAGGTCGCGTGCGATTGGTGAACACCGTGTCCTCACAGGTGCGCAGCCGGAACACCTTTTGCAGCAGCAAGATGGTTTCCTTGACCGCCCAGGCACCTGGGTAGGGACCGAAGTAGCGATGGCGTTTGTCCACCGCGCCGCGGTAATAGGCCACGCGTGGAAACTGCTGGCCGGGCGCGGTGCCCGTGCCGTCCTTGGCCGCCACGCCGGTGATTTTCAGATACGGATAGCTCTTGTCGTCGCGAAAGAGAATGTTGTACTTGGGGTTCTGCGACTTGATGAGGTTGTTTTCGAGCAGCAGCGCCTCGGCCTCGGAGCGCACCACCGTCGTGTCCAATCGCACAATCTTGCTGACCATGTGCCCGATGCGCGTGCCGCCATGGTTCTTGCTGAAATAGCTGGACACCCGCTTTTTCAGATTGCGCGCCTTGCCAACGTAAAGAAGCGCATCCTGCGCATCGAAATAGCGATACACGCCCGGCAGGGGCGGCAGCGCGGCGACTTGGGCCAGCAATTCAGCGGAGTGCAATTCAGACGACATGGGCGTATTGTCATCGCAGTTTCACGGCATTGCCGCCTTGCGGGTTACGAGGCGCAAAGCAGAACGGGCCCCCATGGGGCCCGCTTTATCCGTTATTCAAGATGACGCGTCGATCAATCCGCTTCGATCTTCGCGCTCTTCACCACGTTGGCCCAATTGGCGTAGTCGCTCTTCACGCGATCGCCGAATTGCTGTGGGTTCTGGTAGTCGGCCGTCGCGCCCTGCTCTTCGGCCTTCTTGCGGAATGCCGGATCTTCCACGACCTTTTTCAGATCGGTGGTGAGCTTGTCCACCACGGCCTTGGGCACCGCCGACGATGCGAACAGGCCAAACCATGATGTCGCGTTCACGCCTGGGAAACCCGCCTCGGCCGTGGTGGGCACATTGGGCAGGCTGGGCAGACGCTCCTTGCCCGTCACCGCCAGCACGCGCAGTTTTCCGGATTGGATGTGCGGCATGAACGGTGGCGCGGTGCCAAAGGTCAGGTCGACCTGACCACCCAGCAGATCCTGCAGCGCCGGGCCGGTGCCCTTGTAGGGAACGTGCACCATCTTGATGTTGGCCTGCTGCTCCAGCATCGCGCCCGTCACGTGTTGCAGCGAGCCGTTGCCCGACGATGCGTAATTGAGCTTGCCGGGATTGCTCTTGGCGTAGGCGACCAGCTCCTGCAGCGTCTTCGCGGGGACGCTGTCGCGCACCACGATGATCTGCGGCGCGGACATGATGTTCGCCACCGGCTGGAAGTCTTTTTGCTCCCACTGCTGGGCCTTGGTGATGTGCGGGGTGATGACGTGGTAGCCGGAATATTGCATCAGCAGGGTGTAGCCATCCGGCTCGGCCCGCTTGACGAAGGCGGCTGCGATCGCGCCGTTGCCACCGCCCTTGTTGTCCACCACTACGGTCTGCCCGATCACGGGGCCGAGCGCCTGGGCTGCCATGCGGCCCGCCAGATCGGTGGTGCCGCCAGCCGAAGCGGGAACGACAAAGGTGATCGGATGGTTCGGGAAATTGGCTTGCGCCTGGGCGATGCCCGCGGCGCTGGCGCCCAGCGTGCCCAGTGCCAAAGCTGCAACGAGTTTGCGGCGATTGAAGGTCATGTGTTGTCTCCTGTTGATTTATGGGGAACGAAAAAACGAGAACCGAAAACTGAAAACTAAAAAACGCAAAGCCGAAAAAATCTCAAGCCGCACGCGACGAATCACGGCCCTGGTCACGCGCCAGCGCACGTTCACGGATGGCTTCGAAATCAGCGGGCACCGGATGCGTATCCAAACGCTTGCCGGCCTTCACAATCTGGCTGGGAACGTCGTGGCCGATGAGGGCCGGCAAACGTGCCGCCGCAGCGAGCAAGGCATCCAGCTCGACGCCGGTGTCGTAACCCATGCATTGCAGCGCGTGCACGACTTCTTCGCTGCACACATTGCCGGACGCTCCGGGCGCATAAGGGCAACCACCCAGACCGCCCAGCGACGCATCGAACTGCCGCGCGCCCGCATCGATAGCGGCCAGCACGTTGCTCAGGCCCATGCCGCGCGTGTTA
The DNA here is from genome assembly GCA_937862875.1 of uncultured Comamonadaceae bacterium. Taxonomy (GTDB): domain Bacteria; phylum Pseudomonadota; class Gammaproteobacteria; order Burkholderiales; family Burkholderiaceae_C; genus Diaphorobacter_A. Next base: position 3,735 of record CALMCS010000422.1, on the reverse strand, counting down.
TGGAAATGCAGCGTGAATTCCAGTTGCGGCCAGCGCTGAATCGCCTGCGCGGTGAGCTTGGCGACCTGGGTGGGATAGGCCATGCCCGTGGTGTCGCACAGCGTGATGCCCTGCACACCCAAATCGGCAAAGCGCTGCACGAAGCCGAACACCTGCGCATCCGCGACCTCGCCCTCCATCGGGCAACCGAACACGCAGGACAGCGAGACATTCACCGGCACCTTGGCCTGCTGCGCCAACGCGATGACCTGCGAGAGCGCAGCAAACGACTGCTCGCGGGTCATGCGCAGGTTGGAGAGGTTGTGCGTCTCGCTGACCGACATCACCAGATTGAGCTCGTCCGTGCGGGCATCGATCGCCCGCTCTGCGCCGCGCATATTCGGCACCAGTGCGGTGTAGACCACGCCGGGCGCACGCTCGATTTCACGCATCACGATTTCTGCGTCGCGCAGAGCCGGGATCGCCGTGGGCGACGTGAAGGACGTGACCTCGATCTTGGCCAGCCCCGTGAGCGACAGCGCATTCACCAGCGCGATTTTGTCTTCCGTGGGAACGAATTGCTGCTCCATCTGCAAGCCATCGCGCGTCCCGACCTCGCACATGCGAATGCGCGTGTTGGCACCATCCCAAATCGTTGTTGCGGCACTCATTGAATCACTCCCTTGCTGCGCAGCAGCGTGATTTGCTCATTCGTCAGACCGGCCTCGGCCAGCACCGCATCGGTATCGTCACCCAGACCGGGCGCGCTGCTGCGCACGCCGCCGGGGGTGCCCGACATCTTGGGCACGACGCCCGGAACTGTCACCGAGTAGCCATCGCGCGTTTCCTGCGTCAGCAGCATCTCGCGCGCCTGGTAGTGCGGATCCTCGCAAATATCCTTGGCCGTGTAGACCTTGCCCGCAGGCACGCGCGCCGCGCCCAGCGCGTCCATCACCTCCTGCACGCTGCTCTGGAAGGTCCATTTGCCGATCGCCGTGTCGATCTCCGCCACACGCGCAACGCGGCCTGCGTTGCTGGCGAGATCGGGGGCATCGGCCAGATCCTGTCTGCCGATCGCCGTCATCAGGCGTTTGAAGATGCTGTCGCCATTGCCTGCGACCAGCACCCAGCCGTCCTTGCAGGGATAGGCGTTCGACGGAGCAATGCCCGGCAGCGCACTGCCCGCCGCCTCGCGCACCGCGCCGAATGCGCTGTACTCCGGAATCAGGCTTTCCATGCAGTTGAAGACCGCTTCGTGCAGCGCCACGTCGATCACCTGGCCCTTGCCGCCATGCGCCTTGCGGTGATAAAGCGCCAACAGCACACCAATCGCGCCATGCAAGGCCGCCAGCGTGTCGCCGATCGAGACGCCCACGCGCACCGGCACGCGGCCCGGCTCGGCCGTCAGGTGGCGCAGGCCGCCCATGGCTTCGCCGATGGCGCCAAAGCCCGGCAGATCGCGGTACGGCCCGGTCTGTCCGTAGCCAGAGATGCGAAGGATGATCAGGCCGGGGTTGAGTTGGTGCAGCTCGTCGGGCGACATGCCCCAGCCTTCCAGCGTGCCGGGGCGAAAGTTCTCGATCAGCACATCGGCCTCGGCAATCAGCTTGCGGGCGATGTCCTGTGCTTCCTGCTGGCGCAAATCGAGCGCCACCGACTTCTTGTTCCGCGACTGCACCTGCCACCAGACCGAGGTGCCGTTCTTCAATAGACGCCAGTTGCGCAGCGGGTCACCGGTCACGGTGGCTTCGATCTTGATGATCTCCGCACCAAAATCGCCCAAGGTCTTGCCGCAGAACGGCCCGGCAATCAACTGCCCCATTTCCACGACGCGCACGCCATCGAGGGCGGTCGGGGTCAACATGGTGGCTTGGGTTGGCTCGGTCATCGCTTATCTCCTGTCTCGCTTGTAGATTGACTCGCGCGGATAATGTCGCCATTCGCGCCAGACGCAAAACGCTGATGTGCGACGCTGCCATCGCAAAACGGCATGGCCAACACGCAGTCCCTTGTGGAGCCGTCCACAGACCCTCGCTCATGAACCTAGACCCGATCTCCCTGCGCCTGTTTGTCGCGGTGATGGAAGAAAACGCCATCGCCCGCGCCGCCGCGCGCGAGCACATCGCCGCGTCCGCCGCCAGCCGCCGCCTGGCCGAGCTGGAGGACACGCTGCAGGTCGAACTCTTCACCCGCAGCAACCGCGGCACCGAGCCGACCGCCGCCGCATACACCCTGCTCAACCTGGCCCGTGGCGTGCTGAACGATCTCGACGGCATCGCCGCCCAGATGCTCGAATACGGCGCCGGCGTGCGCGGCCAGGTGCGGGTGGTCGCCAACATCTCCGCGATCACGCAGTTTCTGCCCGGCGAGCTGCAAGGCTTCATGGCCGCGCACCCGCAGGTGCAGGTGCTGCTGCAGGAGCAGATCAGCACGGCCATCGCACAGTCCGTGGCCGAGAACGCGGCCGATGTGGGCATCCTCAACCACGGCAGCTATGGCGAGCAGGTCACGCTGCTGCCCTACCGCGAGGATGAGCTGGTCGTGGTGGTGCCCACCGGCCATGCTCTGGCGCGACGGCGGGGGCTCAAACTCGCGGACATCCTGCCCTTCGATCTCGTCGGCATGCACCCGGGCAGCGCGATCAACAACCTGCTGATCCGCCAGGCGGCGGAGCTCGAGGTCCCACTCAAGCTGCGCATTCAAGTCACCAGCTACGACGCGCAATGCCTGATGGTGGCGGCGGGCCTGGGCGTGGGCGTCTTGCCCTTCGGCAGCGCGCAGATCTACCGAGGCGCGCTGGCGCTGCGCACCATCCCGCTGACCGAGCCCTGGGCGAAACGCAAACTCTCGCTGTGCGTGCGCTCGCTCGAGTCCCTCTCCAGCGTGGCGCGCCTGTTGGTCGATCACCTGCGTGCTGGTGCGACCCTGTCTTCCTCGACCTCGACTTCTACTTCTACCTCTACTTCTTCTTTTTCTTCAAGTTCTGATTCATGAGTGCAGTCATCCCCCGACCACAACGCTGGGACATCTTCTGTCAGGTCATCGACAACTTTGGCGACATAGGCGTGTGCTGGCGGCTCGCCGCCGATCTGGGATCGCGCGGTCATCACGTGCGCCTGTGGATTGACGATGCCAGCGCCCTGCAGTGGATGGCTCCGCACGGCGCCGACCACGTGCAGATCGTGGATTGGCATGCCGCCGTTCCAGCGGACGGGCCTGGCGATGTGGTGATCGAAGCCTTTGGCTGCGAGCCACCCGCGGCGTTTGTTGCGGCCATTGCGCAGGTGCAATCTCCATCCGCCACGCAACGCAAAATCGCCTGGATCAATCTCGAATACCTGTCGGCCGAAAGCTATGTGGCGCGCTGCCACCGCCTGCCCTCGCTGATCATGAGCGGGCCCGGCGCTGGGCTCACTCGCTGGTTCTTCTATCCCGGCTTCACCCCCGACACGGGCGGATTGCTGCGCGAGCCGGATTTGCGCGATCGACAAGCGACATTCGACCGCAACGCATGGCGTGCTGAACAAGGCGTTGCTCCTGACGCGCTGGCTATCTCCTTGTTCTGCTACGAGCCCGAGGCGTTCACGCAAGTGTTTGAAGACAGCCGCGCCGACAACGCACAGTGGCTGGTGACCCCGGGCCGCGCGGCGGCCACCGTGCGCAAGGCCTTGCAGCCCTCTCCTCTGGACCGCGTGCGTTTTCTGCCCGCCCGCACCCAACGCGCGTTTGCCGAACTGCTCCGGCCCTGCCATCCCA
>CALMCS010000421.1 GCA_937862875.1 uncultured Comamonadaceae bacterium | reverse complement strand
AACCATCCCCCTCCTGTGCGGGAAGGCATTGCAGCAACGCATAGGGACCTATTCTCGTCATCTCAAAACGAAAACGGCCAAAGTACGCTCAGCAAAAAAGTTCGTCAGACAGTTCGTTCAGACTCCAAGAATCCGTGATGGAGCATAAAAAAGGCCTCTGAGCACACAAACTCAGAGGCCTTTGACCGTCAAGGATTGAGGATCCTTACATATTGGAGATCATCACATCGCCAAAGCCGGAGCAGCTGACTTGGGTAGCTCCGTCCATCAGACGCGCGAAGTCATAGGTCACGCGCTTGCTCTGGATCGACTTCTCCATCGACTGGATGATCTTGTCCGCCGCCTCGCCCCAACCCATGTGGCGCAGCATCATTTCGGCCGAGAGAATTTCCGAGCCTGGATTCACGTAATCCTTGCCTGCGTACTTGGGTGCCGTGCCGTGCGTCGCTTCGAACATGGCGACCGTGTCGGACAGATTGCCGCCCGGTGCGATGCCGATGCCGCCGACCTGTGCGGCGAGCGCGTCGGAGATGTAGTCGCCATTCAGATTCAGGGTGGCAATCACGCTGTACTCGACCGGGCGCATCAGGATTTGCTGCAGGAACGCGTCCGCAATGCTGTCCTTGATGGTGATGTCCTTGCCGGTGTTGGGATTCTTCACGCGCATCCATGGGCCGCCGTCGATCAGCTCGCCGCCGAATTCGCTGGCTGCCAGCTCGTAGCCCCAGTCACGGAATGCACCTTCGGTGTACTTCATGATGTTGCCCTTGTGCACCAGGGTCACGTTGGGCTTGTCGTGGTCGATGGCGTACTGAATGGCGCGGCGCACCAGGCGCTGTGTGCCTTCCTTGGAGACGGGCTTCACACCGATGCCGGAGGTGTCGGGGAAGCGGATCTTCTTCACGCCGAACTCTTCCTGCAAGATCTTGATGAGCTTCTTGGCTTTTTCGGATTCGGCTTCGAACTCGATGCCGGCGTAGATGTCTTCCGAGTTCTCGCGGAAGATCACCATGTTGACCTTGTGCGGCTCCTTCACCGGCGAAGGCACGCCCTTGAAGTACTGCACGGGGCGCAGGCACACGTACAGATCAAGCTCCTGGCGCAGCGCCACGTTGAGCGAGCGGATACCGCCACCCACTGGCGTCGTCAGTGGACCCTTGATCGAGACCACGAAGTCGCGAACGACTTGCAGGGTTTCTTCCGGCAGCCACACGTCCGGGCCGTACACCTTGGTGGATTTCTCACCGGCGTAGATTTCCATCCAGTGAATCTTGCGCTTGCCGCCGTAGGCCTTGGCCACTGCAGCGTCGACCACCTTGATCATCACGGGGGTGATGTCGGCTCCAGTACCGTCACCCTCGATGTACGGGATGATGGGCTGATCCGGCACATTCAGTGTCAGATCGGCGTTGACGGAGATTTTCTGGCCCTCGGCGGGGACCTTGATATGCTGAAAAGATGCGGTCATGCGGAGTCTCCGTTGGATTCAATGGGTGGACGTCGGCCGGTTTGGCAACGATGTTTTACTACTTGGATTCTAGCTAGAAAAGAAAAGCGGTTACCCTGTCAACGCTGCATCTGCAGCTGCGTTGAAAAGACGTCACATGCGCACAATGTCGTGCGCGCGGACTCACCTACCTTCCCCATTGGAAATTGCACATATGAAAAAACTCCTTGCAATCCTGGTCACGGGCCTGTTCGCGTCTGGTGCTTTCGCACAAGCTGCTCCTAACCCTGCTCCAGAAGTATCGCCTCCAGCCGCCGCTGCTCCTGCAGCCAAAGCCCACAAGGCCAAGAACCACCACGCCAAGGCCACCAAAGCGTCGCCAAAGCACAAGGTCGCCAAGAAGAGCCACAAGCGCAGCAAGAAATCCATGGCCTGAGATTCGGTTCTCAGTCCCTCAAATAGCCCGTTCGCGGGCTATTTTTCATTGTGCGACCGCCATGGATCATCGACAGAATTCTTTCTGTGCTGCGATGCCACGCGGGCGCAACTAAACTACGAGATCTGACTCCATATCTGGGCAGGGTCCATAGGCAACCCCTTGGGTAGCTGGCGGCCGTGCTTTTTCCTGACTCCATGCCTTTCACGGGCAGCATACCCATGAACAAGATCGTTTCGCGTTTCGGCAGCTTCCTTCTGGCGTTCGGCCTGGCAGCCGCTGCATTTCAAACTCCGGTTCAGGCCCAGAGCGCTCCGCAGACCAACCTGCCCCGCACCTCGATTACCGCAGGCATGTATCTGATCGATGCGCAGGTCGCCATGACCCCGCGCGAGCGCGAAGTCGGCCTGATGTTCCGCAAGGAAATGCCGGCGCAGGAGGGAATGCTGTTTGTATTCGATCAGCCGGCCACGCAGTGCTTCTGGATGCGAAACACCATCCTCCCGCTGTCGACGGCGTTCGTCGCGGATGACGGCACGATCGTGAATGTCGCCGACATGCAGCCGATGACCGAGACCTCGCATTGTTCCGAAAAGCCGGTGCGCTATGTTCTTGAAATGAATCAGGGATGGTTCGAAAAGCGCGGGATCAAGGCAGGCCAGCGACTGAGCGGCCGCCCGTTCGCAGCGCACAAATAATCGATGGCCCTCGACCAACATAGCAAGCGGGCGAGCGGCAAATAAATGCTGGCGACGACACGTTGATGCCGCCGCCAGCCTTTCCCCCGCTCTATTGTTCGCTTGTGCTTTGACAACCGCAGGCCGCGCAGGCCGATTCGCGCCTGCGGTGCCCTGTCAATGCATCACTGAATTACTGAATTACTGCTTGGTGCCGCAGTTCTCGCAGAACAGATCGTCCGCGCCGATCACATGCTTGCAGGCCTTGCATTCTTTCTTGCCAGCCGGCAGAACCGATGCGGCAGCAGCGGCAACCACGCCACCGATGGCGGAACCCACAGCAGGAGACACGGACGGCGACGAAGCCTGAGCAGCCGCGGCAGCTGCTGAAGCTGCTGCGCGCTCACGCTCCACCTTCTGGCGCTCGACTTCCGCGCGCGCCTGCATCTCACGGGCCTGGTGATCTGCAGCCGCTTTGGCCGCTGCTTCACGCTCTGCCGCCTCACGAGCAGCTGCAGCCTGGCGTTCATCCAACGCAGCGCGGTCCTGCGCAGGGGCGTCGCCCTCTTCCCGCTGTGCCGTCGCTTCGCGGGCATCGGTCGACGATTGCACACGTTCGGCAGCGGCCAGCTTGGCGCGCTCCGCAGCAGCCTTGGCCTTGTCGGCGGCCTCGCGGGCTTTTTCCTTCATGGCACCGAAGGCACCTTCCAGATCGCTCGACGCGCCGGCCGTATCCAGACCTGCGGAGGCCTGGATGTACAGCAAATTGATACCCATTATCGCGACCAGCGCGACCAGGGCAAAGATCAAGATGGCGAGCACGCTCATGCCCAGCATCGCGCCGGCCATGGCGGAGCTGTAGAACATGTTCATCATCGAGCTCAGGCCGCCACCCATTCCGTAGCCGCCACCACCACCGATCACGCTGGAGGCAAGGCCCGTCAGCGCAGCGGTTGCGGGAAAGACGCCGGACACGATCAACATGCCGACCACCGCCAGAACCACGTAGAGCACCATCATCATCAGGACCACTTGCACCAGGCGGTTGCGCGCAATCGCAAACACGCTGGCCAGCGCCTGCTTGAAGCTCAGACCGCTCCACACCGCAGGGGCAAACAAGGGAAACACCACCCACATGCAAGCAATCAGTGCGGCAGAGGCAATCACCACCAGCAACGGATGCACGATGAACGCCAGAATGGCACCCAGCACCGGAATCTTGCAGATGAGATAGATGAGCGCGGCAACCAGCATGAACGCCAGAACCGCGACAAACACCACCACTCCCAGCAACAGGAATTTGGGAACCGATGCAAGACCGAACGCGGCGGCGTCACCGATGCTGCGCTGCGGGACTTCGCGCGCCTTGTCCATGAGCAAAACACCCACGGCCGACGAGCCTGCCACCCAGACCACAAAGGTCACCAGCAAAACCACCACCATGAGCAGCACACCAACGATGCTCCCCATCTTGACGGCCACAAACTGGGCAATCCAGAACAGCGCGCAGCAAACCAGCGCTGTCAAAAAGCCCATCGCAAGCGCCCGCCACTGCGTCAGCCCCTCGCCTGCTCGCGTCAATGCGCCGAAGTCGATGGATTTGTAGTTGGTGTCGTTCATGGCTTTAATTTCTGGTCCAAAGTCATTGAAGAATGCGCAGGCCTTGCGCGGTAATCAGTCAGTCGATCGGTCAGTCAGCGGTCGAGGGATGGATCGGTCAATCGATCAGTCCATCAATCCCTCGACCCGTCGGCTCAGGGACGCTTTTGCAGATCACCCGCCTGGATCGTGTAGCGCTCCACTCCGCGAGGCACCTCGGTGGTGGAGACTTTCTTCACGTACAGCGTGTTGCCATCCTTGGTCTTCGATTCGCCTTCGCTGATATTGACCTTGCGGGCGCGAACGTCGGCGGTGGCTTGCTCCACCTGGATCGTCGCACTGCCGCGGCTATCGGCGATACGGCCGGCCAGCGCCTTCACGGCATTCATGGCGTTGGTGTAGCCACGCTTTGATTTACCCGCCAGTGGCAACTCGATGGTGACCGTGTCGAGCATGGTCATCTCGGAGGTGCGCGGTGTCTCGCTGTCGGTCACCTCAGCCGTTTTGGTCTGCACCGCGCTATTGCGTGCGCGCTGTGCCTTTGGCAGGGTCTTGGTGGCATCGACTGCGGCGGCGATGCTGGTCTCGGCAGAACTGGTTTCTTCATTCAGTTGCTGCTGCAGCGCCTCGAAGCGCGCCACCGATTCCGCCTCGGCCTTCGCCTCAGCAGCCGCCTGGTTGGCGCCGCCCTTTTGACTTGGATTGCTGCGCGCGCACGATGGATCCGTGCTGGCGGGGTCGGCGCAAGGACCTTGCGCGCTGGGGCCATTGGCACAACCGGCGAGTACGGCAACAGAGAAAGCGATGCATGCGAGCTTGAAACGTGTCATGTTTTTATTCCAATTCAACTTGGGGAAATACGTGCTGCTCAATCGAGCAGGCTATCGAGATTCTTTTTGGTTTTCGAGCGATCCGACCGAGCGGGTGAGGAACCAGGCGCATCCTTGAGCACACGCACCGGCGCCACCGTCACCGGTACGGGGCGATCCGACTGAGCGGCTGCAACCGGCGGTGGCGCCTGCACATCAGTCGCTGCCGCCGGAGGCACCACACTCACAGCACTCGCTTCGACTGGCACTGTAGTGGCCGAATCTGACGCCGAAGTGACGGAATCGGCACCAGGCGCATCGGCCGCTGCATCTTTCGCCGCATCCTGAGCTTGCGCACTGTCCTGTACCGCCGTGGTCGGAACCTCGCTCTCATCCTCAGCCACATCGCTGGCATCCGGCAACGCGGCCACCGCGGGAACGGCATCCGCAGCAGCTTCAGTCCCAGTGTCCGAAAAATGGCGATAGCCAAACCACCCTGCGGCACCGATCAGCACCACGGCCAGCGCAGCAGCAATGACGAGCCCTTTCAGGCCACCGCCTTGTGACGGCTGATTGTCCAGAGTGGAAAAATCGTCCAGCCCGTCAAAGGCCACCGCCTCTTCGGTGCGGAGGGATTCAGGTTTTGACTCAACGACCTTGGAAGGCGCTTTCTGTCGCGGCTGCGGCAATTCGAAATCGGGGACACCGCGTTGAATCGGGTGCAAGGGAAGCGAATCCAGATGCGATCGCCCCACGTCGTGCGGCTGGGTATCGCTGAAACCCGTATCGTCGTGATCCAGGAAATTGAATGCGGGCTTTTTGAAATCAGGCGCTTTGAAATCTGGTGTTTTCAAATCGGGCGCCTTGGATTCGAAGCTCGACTGGAGCAAAAGCTCCGACGGCTCCGAAGGCGTCAAAGGCGCGGAAAAAGCCTCCACGGCAGGTGTCGACTCAGACGCCAGAGCCGCCACCACGGTCCCGCACCCAATACAGAACCGGGCATCCGGCTTGAGTGGCTTACCGCATTCGGCGCAACTCAGCGCGATATTCGGCGCCGGCTCCACTGCGGGAATGGATTGAGACATCAAGGTGCCGCATTTATTGCAAAACCGGGCGCCGGGCGAAAGCGCATGACCACAGGCAGGACAGTTCATGGAATTGAAGATTCATTTCATCTATCTCGCTTCATGTTGCCATAGAAATCTTAAAAATCTTTCGCAGATTACGCGCTTGCAACAATTGAAAGCAATTCAATTACGAACAGCAACAAATTTTGGTACGCAGCAACCATCGTTAGCGTGTCTACCCAATTGACCCATTTTGTAGGAGCCTCGGGCTGGAGCCAAGGCATTAAGAACTATTGCCACGTGCGTGCTTATCTAAGCCAACTAAGCCAGCGCGGGACAACAGATCAGCACAGAACAGAACGCAAAAAAGCCCGTGAACCAGAGCTCACGGGCTTTTTGCATTTGCAGCTGAATTCAGCGCATCGCCGGATCGCCAGCCCACTCCATACAGAGCGAGTGGGGCGACTCGGCTACACGCCGTTCAAGCTCAG
>CALMCS010000420.1 GCA_937862875.1 uncultured Comamonadaceae bacterium | reverse complement strand
CAACCGCTGCCTTCGCCGTGGCCGGTGAAGAGGGCATCGAGGCAGGCCAGCATGATGTCGTCCGGCTCGCCTGCCACGCCCTGTTCGGCGATGAGGGACGGGCCTGACCAGCTGGTGGCGCCGGTCTTGGCGAGCAAGGCGCTTTGGAACGCGGTGAAGTCGCTTTGACCCACAAAGTGCGTGCCCTTTTCAACGGCCTTGGCCACGGCCTTGTATTTGATGCCGCCCAAAATGCGCGACAGGCCGTAGCCGCCGCGCGAGATCATTGCCACGTCGGCACCACTGGCCGCGGCGCGGTGGATGGCGGCCAGACGGGTTTCATCGTCACCCGCAAAACGCGTGCTGCGAGCCAGTGCGTCCTGGTCGATTTCGACCTCGTGGCCCATGGCCTTCAGGCGCGCTACGCCGCGGCGAAAGCCTTCCTTGTCGAGCACGGCGCTCGACGGCGAGTAGATGTAGATGTGCTGCGGGCCGTGGTTATGGCCGCAGGCCGCATGGGCATCGCCGTGATCATGTGAACACTGATGATCGTCGTGCGCGTGATCTTGTGATTCGACTTTTTGAGGTGCGTTTTTTCTTGGCAAAGCAATTCCGGGCGCATCGTTGGCCCGCTCCAGGTTGGTGTCGGCGGCCGCGCCTCATGGGCGCGACGCCAAATTCAAAAGTGTGCGAAGTATTCCACAGCATGCTTAGCCACATCGGCTCCATGCTCTGGAATAAAGTGGTCGATGCTCAACCGAGCGACCGTTGTATCGACTTCTACCGGGGGATTTTCGAGCATCCAGCGCGCGAATGCCCGTTGCGCTGCGCGGTGACCCTTGTCTGGGAACGGCGCTTCGAGCGCGGCCCGTTCAGCAGGGTTGCTTGGCTGGTGCTCATCGACATTCAATACCAGTGCGCCCACAAAACGATCTGGCGCATCACGCAGTAATGGCAGTCCAATCGAGCCGCCCTGCCCCTGAACGACCAGCACTACGTTGCGCAGATCGAGTCGCTCGACCAGCTCGCGCAAGATCTGCTGGTGCCATTGCGGGCTGTGCGCGCCTTCCTTTTTGGGCTTGTCACTTTTGCCGAACCCCACCAGATCGGGGGCGATCACCCGATCACCGTTGGCAAGCAGCGCGGGAATCATGTGGCGATAGGCGTAGCTCCACTGCGAAGCGTCATGCAACAGCAACCAGGTACGCGGCGCGTTCTGTGGGCCCTCGTCCAGATAGTGCAGACGCAGGCCGGCCAGCGCGGGCAGGTCGGAAACGTAGTGCGCCGGCCAGGGGTAGTCCGCCAACACCGCAAAGGCTTTGTCGGGCGTGCGCAATGCATCTTCACGCAAGGGATGCGCAGCCAGCGCGGCCGAGCGTTGCTGCTTGCGCCGCTCACGAAAGAAGTCGCTCAACGCCGCGCCGCACTCCTCGGCCAGAACTCCGCCTTGAATGTCTGTCTGATGGTTCAAGCGCGGCTCGGCAAACAGGTTCACCACCGATCCCGCGGCACCCGTTTTCTCATCGGTGGCACCAAACACCACACGCGGAACCCGCGCGTGCAGCATGGCGCCGGCACACATCGGGCAGGGTTCCAGCGTCACGTACAAGGTGCATCCGTCGAGCCGGTAATTGCCGAGCGCCTGCGCCGCGGAACGCAGCGTGGCGATCTCCGCATGGGCGGTGGGATCGTGCTGCGCAATCGGCGCGTTGCGACCGGCCGCGATCACCACGCCCTCCTTCACCAGCACAGCGCCTACAGGCACTTCCCCATCTTGCGCGGCCAAACCAGCCAGCTCCAGCGCCAACCGAATGCCCTGTTCGTCACTCGTGCAGGCTTGACCGATAACGGTTTCCCGCAATGTCATTGCGCCTCACGCTCCAGGCGCTGTTGTTGTTGCTGCATGGCGGCGTCCAGCTGTTGCTTGTATTGCTGCTCGATCTGCTGCGCCTGCTCGCGCACGTTACCGGGAGCGCTGGCGCTCGCATTGCCGTTCGCGGGTGCGGAAATCCCTGCCGGCACAACGACCTTGGTAGCCGCCATCTGCTTCTTCACCACGATGCCCACAATCGCCAACGCGAGCAGCAACCCAATCAGTCCAAATCCCATGCGCATAGTGATTACTCCGCCGTAGTGGAATTGGAATTGGAATCGGAATCGGCTTGCACATTCAAGCCCAGTCGCTTCATCCAGGCCGCAAGCGCTTGCTCATCCGCCGTGCCCTGGCTGTATTGAGAATACAGCGCCGCGTGGGATTCCTTGCGATGTTGGTTGATCTTGACCTTGCATTGCAACGCCGTCACGCGCAGCTCGAAGCCGGAAATCCCCTTCATCATCTTGTGCGCGTACTCCTCGCCCAGCCCGCGCCATTGCTCGGCGTACGCGGGTTCGTTATCGCCAATCAGGCACTTGAGCATCGCATCCGTATTGTCGTCGCCCTCAATCGGCGTCGCCTCGACCTGGCAATGCACAGCGAGGTAATTCCAAGTGGGCACGCGCGCCAGGTCGGGATAGACCGACGGCGACATATAGGCGTGTGGCCCCATGAAGGTCACCAGCGCCTTGGGCCGCGCGGCCAGGTACTTCCAATGCGGATTGGGCTTGGCGCAGTGGCCGAGCAGAACGATGTCCCCGTTCTCGCGCTCCTGCACGTGCAGCGGCAAATGGGAGACGTAGGGGAAGCCTTCGTCGTCGTTGGAGATCAGGCTGGCAAACGAGTTCTCGCGCATGATCGCCACAGCGAGCGCGCGGTCGTCAGATCGATTGAAGTGCGGTGGGAGGTACATCGTTTTTGCGGGGCAACTGGATGAATCGGCAGTGGGCCGATTACTTTAACGTCAAAGTCCGCGCAACGAATATTCTGGGCAATTAAAGTTGCGCACCTTGAAAAATCTGGGCCGCCAAAGCCCGAATCTCATGGGCCAGATGCAGCCGCGCTATCCATTCCTTCGGGATACCGACTTCCCCGCCCATCGCCCCCGCAATCTGTCCAGCAATCGCCGCCGTCGTATCCGCATCGTCACCCAGATTCGCCGCTTCCAAGACGGTGGAGCGGAAATCATCATGCCGATCAAAGCACCACAGCGCGGCTTCAAGACTCTCCACCACGTAGCCTGAGCCGCTGATCTGCTCACGCGTCTTGTGGCGATAACTGCCTTCGGCAATCGCCTGAATCTTGGGGCTTTGCAGGCGCAACCCGGCGAGGTCCAGCACCTCCGCTTTGGAGCCACCGTTCAACGCCCTGCTCAGCGCCACCGAGAAAAGCCGGCACGCGTCCAGACACTCCGCCGCACCATGCGTTGTGCGTGAACTGAGTGCCGCCATCTCCTGCACCCGCGTTTCATCGCCGCCATACCGCATGGCGATGGGTGCGAGCCGCATGAGCGAACCGTTGCCCGCACTGTGGGGATCCTCGCTGCCCGCCAGCGCCTCGCCGGTCAGCAAGAATTGGTGGAGTGCGGCCTTCGTGGCCATCCCTATGTCAAAGCACGACCCTGTAGAACTCCAGTAGCCCCACTCATACCAGTTGGCATAGCGCGTCATCTGGTCATGCGGATCGCATGTGCCCTTCACGATCAGGCTCTCGGCAAGGCATAGCGCCATCGAGGTGTCGTCGGTCCATTGCCCGGCCTTGAGTGAGAACGGGCCGCCGCCGACCATGTCGACCAGCGGCGTGAAACTGCCGCGCGTCGCGAATTCCAGCGTCGTGCCTACTGCGTCTCCGCACGCGAGACCCAACAAGGCACCTTGAAAACGATCCTGCGTGCTCATTTCACTTCCCGCAATTGGTCCCGCGCGGCCATCAACGCAAAACCCAGTAGATTCTGCCCACGCCATTGCCGGGGCTCCGTTGCAGCAGGGTTGCTCGCACCCATGCCGATCCCCCAGATGCGATCCCGAGGGCTGGCCTCCACCAGAACCTTGTCGCCGGTACTCAGCAGAAAGTCTCGCATGGCGGGGTTCTGTCCAAATTTGGCGATGTTGCCCTGCACCACAATGTCAAAACGCTGAGCGTTCCAGCGCGCCTCATCGAAGTGGCGTACGGTGCGTCCAACCTGCTTTGCAGCAGCTGGCGAAGGGGAACGCAATACGTTCGTATGCGCCTCCTCGTCACCAAACAGTCGCGCTTTCCCAGCCATCATGAAATGCTCGGCCGTGGCGAACTTGTCGCCACCCACCGTGAATTCAGCATGGAACCACTGGCTCAGGCAGCCCTGACCCACGCTACCGTCCTTTTGGGGTTGATGCCCCCAAAAGCACAGATAGCGAGGCCGATAGCCGGAATCGAGTTGAGCGATCAGATCAGCGGCCGAGCGAAATACGTAGTTTCTATTCATTTTTTTGTTCTCCAAACGAACTCATTTCCGGCTCCCACGCGTTTTACGGTTTACGTTTTACGGGAGTCCAGCCACCAATCAGCAAACGCTGCGAGGTCGGCATGTTGGGAGCGAATGCTTTCCAGCCCCACTCCCACATTCGGCGTACCGTTCGGCTCGCGCATCACCAGCGCCTTGTGAATGTTGTCCGGCACGCCACGGAAATACGGCAGGTAGTCATCCACGAACGCGATCGGTTGCAGCTCGGTCAAAGCGCGCGCTTTCGGGCTGGCATCGACCGCGTCGTTGCTGGTGGCAACCACGCGCTCGATCGGGAATCCGTGTGCGCGCAGATTGGCCAGGCGCGCATCGGCAAACTGTGGCTTGAGCGCCGATACGCAGACCAGATCAAACCCGGCGGCGCGCAGTCGCTCGCAGGCCTTTACCGCGCCTTCGATGGCCGGCACGGTGGACCAGAACTCGTCGTCGAATGCACCTCGGAATTGATCACGCAGTACGGGGTCCAGGCGCGGCACGTCCCAGCGGTCCATGGCCCAATACGCGTTGGCGTCGCGCAGCGCGGGCTGCGCGCCAAACGCCCGTTGCCAGGCGGTGCCGTAGGCGCTGTTGTAGTCAAGCAGGACGCCGTCCGCGTCCAGTGCGATCAGTTGATGGTTCTTCGCGTTCACAGTGACTCCCTTGCTTTCAAAAACTGCGGCGGTACCGCTTCGGTCAGCCAAACGCCGTTGTCCGAACGATAGAACACGTGGCCGTTGTCGCGCATGCGTTGGGCGTCCACGTCGAGGATGACCAACTTGCCGTAACGTCGTCCCACCGTGCCCGCAACCGCCAGATCTTCCGACAGATGCACATGGTGGCGAGATTGCTTGGTCAGGCCTTCTCGCAAGATCGAATCCAGAAACCGCGTCGCGGTTCCGTGGTGCAGCACATCCGGCGGCACCTGCTCGGGCAAGCCCAGCTCGACCGCAATCGAGTGCCCCTGATTGGCGCGAATGCGCTGACCGTCTTCGCTGAACGAGAAGCGCTGCTTGCTGTCCTGCGCCACGATGTGCTCCAGCCTTTGCAGACTCATGGACTTGCGGGCGTCCGCAAGGCAGTGCAGAAGGTCCTGCACCGATGCCCAACCTGCGTCGTCCAGATGCAGGCCAATTTTTTGCGGCTCGTGCCTCAGCACCAGGCTGAGAAACTTGCTGTGGCGCGTGATGTCTTGTGTGGAGTCATTCTTATTGTTCATATTCACTTCTTTCTTCTTGTTATGGGTATGGTGGCTGGGTTCTACCCTGTGCCACGCTCAAGCAAGTTGCCTTATACAACTCACTTAAGTTGTACAATACAACCCATAAATCAGAACGTCAAGAAATTCTTCATCTTTGTTCAATGGCCGCCACAAAAAACAGTTCGCAACAAGTACCGGACTTCCCGCGCCCCTACACCACGGTCGATGTCGTGATCTTCACCGTGGTGGATGCGGCCCTGCAGGTCTTGTTGGTGCAGCGCCCCAAGAAGGCGACGGAGCCGTTTCCGGCACTCTGGGCCCTGCCCGGCGGGTTTGTGAATATCGAAAAAGATGACGATCTGCAGGCCTGCGCAGAGCGCAAGTTGAAGGAAAAAACGGGCGTCGACAGTCCCTATCTGGAGCAGCTCGGCAGTTGGGGCGGCGCAACACGCGACCCGCGCGGTTGGTCAGCCACCCATGTCTACTTTGCACTGATTCCAGCCCAGAACCTCACGCTGACCAAGGGCGCGAATGCCGCCGATGTGGCGTGGTTCAAGGTGGATGAGCTGCTGACTGAGCCAAATCTCGCCTTCGATCACAACGAGATTCTGCGCACCGCCGTGGAGCGTTTGCGCGGCAAGGTCGAGTACACCTCGCTGCCCGCCTTTCTGCTGAACGAGCCGTTCACCCTGCCCCAGCTGCAGCAGATGTACGAGATCGTGCTCGGCCGCCCCGTCGACAAAAGCGGGTTTCGCACGCGCATGCTGGCGGCGAAGTTTCTGGTGGAAGCCGGCCATGTCGAGGGCACCTCGAACCGCCCCGCGATGGGTTATCGCCTTGCCGATCGGCACGAGGCCGTGGTTTTTCCGCGCACTTTCAGCCCTCGCGCGGGGAATTAATGGGGAATTAGTGATGAATTGGCGGGTAAATAGCCGTTCGCAATCGCCCTCAACCGCGGATTTCACGCCTTCCTGAGATAATCGCGGGCTTA
>CALMCS010000419.1 GCA_937862875.1 uncultured Comamonadaceae bacterium | reverse complement strand
GGAAGGTGTCGCCGTTGGTCGACAGCACTTCGAACTGCTTTTCGCCGTCCACGTCTGCGATTTCGATGATCGACACGTCAAAGGTACCGCCGCCGAGGTCATACACGGCAATCTTGCGGTCGCCCTTGTCCTGCTTGTCGAGGCCGAAGGCCAGAGCAGCAGCGGTAGGCTCGTTGATGATGCGCTTGACTTCGAGGCCAGCGATACGGCCGGCGTCCTTGGTGGCTTGGCGCTGTGCGTCGTTGAAGTAGGCTGGAACCGTGATCACGGCTTCAGTCACTGGCTCGCCGAGATAGTCTTCGGCGGTCTTCTTCATCTTGCGCAGGGTTTCGGCGCTGATCTGTGGAGGTGCGAGCTTGTCCTTGTCCAGAACTTCGACCCATGCATCGCCGTTGTCGGCCTTGACGATCTTGAAAGGCATCAGATCGATGTCCTTCTGCACTTCCTTCTCGTCGAACTTGCGACCGATCAGACGCTTGACGGCGTAGATCGTGTTGCGTGGATTGGTGACTGCCTGGCGCTTGGCAGAAGCGCCAACCAGGATTTCGCCGTCTTGTTGGTAAGCGACGATCGAAGGCGTTGTGCGTGCGCCTTCGCTGTTTTCGATGACGCGGGTGGTGTTGCCTTCCATGATGGCAACGCAGCTGTTGGTGGTGCCCAGGTCAATGCCGATAATTCTTCCCATTTTATTCTCCGCTTATGTCTAGATAATGTTGGTGTGGATAGCCAGTAACTTATGGTTGGCTTGCTGCCGTTCAAGTCGCCTGGCGTAATTTTTTTAGTGAAATCTTGTGACGAGAGTGTTTACTTACTTAATTAATTAATAAGTAATTACTTTGGTGCCGCCACGGTCACCAAAGCAGGTCGCAGAACGCGGTCGGCAATCGAGTAGCCCTTTTGCAGCACGCTCACCACGGTGTTGGCTTCCTGATCCGCGGGCACCATGCTGATGGCCTGGTGGTGGTGCGGATCGAACTTGGCGCCAGCAGCCGGGTTGATGGCGACCACCTTGTTGCGTTCCAGAGCCGAAGTCAGCTGGCGCAGCGTTGCGTCGGAGCCTTCACGCAATTGGTCGGCAGTGGCGTTTTCGATCGCCAGAGCGGCGTCGAGGCTGTCCGCCACGGGCAGCATGCTTTCGGCAAAGCTCTCGATGCCGAACTTGCGGGCCTTCGAGACTTCGTCTTCGGCGCGGCGACGGGCGTTTTCGGCTTCAGCCTTGGCGCGCAGGTACTGGTCGGCCAGATCGGCGCTTTTTGCCTTGAGTTCGGCCAATTCGGCCTGAAGTGCAGTCAATTCATCTGCTGCCTGTGCGCTTTGCGCCGCATCAATTTCCTCGGGGGACATGGATGAATCGACAGGTGCTGCGGATGGATTGTATTTTTGATCGGACATGTCGTTGTATCGTGAAATGAATGTCAATACTGACTAATTAGGGGTAGTTCCCCGGATTGCAAGAGGTCTTTTCGCCTTTTTGTTGATCCGGTCTTTCCGGGCCATTGCCCACTGCCGCTGCCTGATTCAAGGGTTCTCAAGGCTCATCAAGGGCCATTGCGCAGAGGTTAGGGCGGCGAAGCGACAGGGCGGTGACTGACGGACGCGGAGGGAGCGGCTATGCAAAAGTCTGAATCATGACTATAATGCTGGGTTTCCCCCTTGCCACACCGCACTCTTTCGACGCCGCGGGTGGTGCAATCCACAAGGAGTTTGCATGCGTCATTACGAAATCATTCTGTTGATCCACCCGGATCAAAGCGAACAAGTTCCAGCCATGCTGGAGCGCTACAAGAGCATGATCACCCAAGGCGGTGGTCAGGTGCATCGTGTAGAAGATTGGGGCCGCCGTCAACTGGCTTACCTGATCAACAAGCTGGCCAAGGCTCACTACCTGTGCCTGAACATCGAAGCCGACCAGGCTGTGATGGCTGAACTGGAACACGCGTTCAAGTTCAACGACGCCGTGTTGCGTCACCTGACCGTCGTGAAGAAGAAGGCTGACACCGGCGCTTCCTCGATGATGAAGACTGTGGAACGCGAAGAAGCACGCAAGGCCAGCCAAGCTGAAGCCGCTGCTACTAACGAGCGTTAATCAACCACTACGTTCATCCGACAGCCAGGAGGAGTGAAAAACCAAATCGCCCTGACAGCCTGTATCGCTGAAGTTCAATCTCTTCGGTACACGCCCGCTGGATTGCCCGCTCTTGATTTGCGACTCGAACACGAGTCGCAGCAACAGGAAGCCGGCATCCGACGTGAAGTCAAGGTAGCCATCAAGGCGGTGGCGTTCGGCACGCTCGCAGAGCGGCTCGCACGCCAGGCGCTGGGAAGCCACTGGGAATTCCAGGGTTTTCTGGCCTCGCCGCGCAATGGCAAAGGGGTGGTTTTTCACATCCAGGATATTCAACAGAACTAATTTTCAAGAGGCTCAAAATGGCCACGTTCAAAAAATTCAACAAGGACAAGCGTCCTAAGCGCAACACCCAGTCGCTGCTGTTCAAGCGCAAGCGCTTCTGCCGCTTCACCGTCGCTGGCGTCGAAGAAATCGACTACAAAGATGTGGACACCCTGCGTGACTTCATCGCTGAAAACGGCAAGATCATTCCTGCACGTTTGACTGGCACCCGTGCCATTTATCAGCGTCAGCTCAACACAGCCATCAAGCGCGCTCGCTTCCTGGCCATGTTGCCTTACACCGACCAACACAAGATCTAAGGAGCACGAACATGCAAATTATTCTGCTCGAGAAGGTTGTGAACCTCGGTAACCTCGGCGAAATCGTCAAGGTCAAGGACGGCTACGCACGCAACTTCCTGATCCCATCGGGTCAGGCACGTCGCGCAACTGCTGCAAACAAGGCTGAATTCGAAGCCAAGCGCGTTGAACTGGAAAAGGCTGCTGCTGAAAAGCTGGCTGCTTCCCAGGCTCAAGGCGAGAAGCTGGCTGGCCAGAACGTCAAGCTGACACAGAAGTCCGGCGTTGACGGTCGTCTGTTCGGTTCCGTGACCAACAACGACATCGCTGAAGAACTGACCCGTATGGGCTTCCCAGTCGTCAAGTCGCAAGTGCGCATGCCTAACGGTCCTATCAAGACCGTCAGCGAGCACACTGTGGAAGTGGCACTGCACACCGACGTCGTCGTCGAAGTGAACGTGTCCGTCTACGGCGAACACAATTAATTCTTTTCTTTTGAAATGAATTGAAAGCCGCCCTCTGGGGCGGCTTTTTCGTTGTGAGGCGTCGAAATGCCCCCTCATGCGCTGTCGCGAGGCGTTTCGCCCAGCGGCGGGCACCAGACGTTCCCGTGGGGGCCCGATTCGGCTTTGCCCTCTCGCTTTACAGCCCACGCACCAACGACTAGCATCGCCTGTTCGCCCTCGAAAAAGTGTATTTCCCCATGTCCGCTGTGATGCCTGATTTCCCTGCCAACGACCCATTGCAGTCTGCCGACCGCGAGGTGGCGAAGCTGCGCATTCCGCCGCATTCGGTGGAGGCCGAGTCGAGCGTGCTGGGCGGACTGTTGCTGGACAACATGGCGTGGGATCGCGTGGGCGATCTGCTCAAGGAAGCCGACTTCTATCGCCACGAGCACCAGCTCATCTTCACGGCGATCTCGGTCCTGATCAACAACAGCAAGCCCGCCGACGTGATCACGGTGCACGAACAGTTGCAGACCGTGGGCAAGTCCGATCTGGTGGGTGGGCTGATCTATCTGAACACGCTCGCGCAATATGTGCCGAGCGCGAGCAACATCCGGCGCTACGCCGAGATCGTGCGCGAGCGCTCGATTCTGCGCAAACTGGTCACGGCCAGCGATGAAATCTCCACCAACGCCTTCAACCAGCAAGGCAAGACGGTCGAGCGCATCCTGGACGAGGCCGAAGCCAAGATCTTCGCCATCGGCGAAGAAGGCTCGCGCAACAAACAAGGTTTCCAGTCGCTCGACACCCTGGTGATCGACCTGCTCGATCAGGTCCAGGAAAAGGCCGACAACCCGATGGACGTGACCGGCATCCCCACCGGGTTTGCCGACCTCGATCGCATGACCAGTGGCCTGCAGGCCGGCGACATGATCGTGCTCGCCGCGCGTCCCTCGATGGGCAAGACCTCGTTCGCGGTGAATATCGCCGAGCACGTGGCGCTCAACGAAGGCCTGCCGGTTGCCATCTTCTCGATGGAAATGGGCGCGGCCCAGCTCGCGGTGCGTATCGTGGGCTCGATCGGCCGCGTGAACCAAGGCAATCTGCGTACCGGCAAGCTGACCGACGAAGAATGGCCACGCCTGACCGAGGCCATCGAGCGGCTGCGCACCGTGTCGCTGCACATCGACGAAACACCGGGCCTGACGCCTACCGAGCTGCGCGCCAACGCCCGCCGTCTGGCGCGCCAATGCGGCAAGCTCGGCCTGATCGTGGTCGATTACTTGCAGCTCATGAGCGGCTCGGGCGCGGGCAGTGCGGACAACCGCGCCACCGAACTCGGCGAAATTTCGCGGGGCTTAAAAATGCTCGCCAAAGAGCTGCAATGCCCGGTGATTGCGTTGTCGCAGCTGAACCGAAGTGTGGAAACCCGCACCGACAAACGCCCCATGATGAGTGACTTGCGTGAGTCGGGCGCTATCGAGCAGGACGCGGACATCATCATGTTCATTTACCGCGACGACTACTACAACAAGGAAAGCAAGGAGCCGAACGTGGCCGAGGTCATCATCGGCAAACAGCGTAACGGCCCAACCGGTACGGTGAAGCTGTACTTCCACAAGGCGCAAACCCGCTTTGAGAGCTTGGCTTATGGGGCGGGTGGAGACTTTTAATTAGCACACCCCCAGGCTTTTTCACTTCGTGTAAACGCCAACCCCCTTGCAGGGGGCCATACCAGCGGCCCGGCAAAGCCGGTTCCGCGGTATGTG
>CALMCS010000418.1 GCA_937862875.1 uncultured Comamonadaceae bacterium | reverse complement strand
CTTACAGAAGCGGCGTTACACCGCGATATACCACTATCGAACCACCCTACAAGCCCCTAAAACAACGACTCACTCTCCCCATACCTCAACTCATTCCCAGCCTCCTCCACCTCACTCTGCGGCAGCAAATTCCCCACCCGAACCCCTAACAGCCGCAGTCGCTTATGCAAAGGCACGCGTTTCAAACATTGCCCGGCAAAGCGCCGAATAGTGGTCGCGTCCTGCGTGTAGACCTCGATCGTCTGGTCCCGCGTAGCAATCTTGAAGTCGTCGTAACGCAGCTTGATGCCGATGGTTTTTCCGGCGTAACCCTTGCGCTTGAGGTCGGCCGCTACCTGCACGCACAGTTCGGTGAACACGCGGCCCAACTCGGCCTTATCGTGGACCGCGTGCAGATCGCGGTCGAAGGTGGTTTCTCGGCTCATGGATACCGGTTCGCTTTCGGTCACCAAGGGTCTGGTGTCGCGGCCCCAGGCGGCTTCGTGTAGCCAGGCTCCGTAGGATCGACCGAAGTGTGCCAGCAACCAGTCGCGGGGTTTTTCTGCCAGTTGGCCTATGGTTTCTATGCCGTGTGAGATCAGCTTGGCACCTGCCTTGGGCCCTACTCCGTTGACCTTGCGGCAGGCCAGTGGCCAGATAAGGGTTTGCAGGTCGTCTTCGTGGACGACCGAAATGCCGTTGGGTTTGTTGAACTCGCTGGCCATCTTGGCGATGAGCTTGTTGGGGGCTACGCCGATGGAGCAAGTCAGGCCCGTGGCCTCGAAGATGGTTTTCTGCATGAGGCGCGCGAGCACTCGGCCGCCTTCGCGTTGGCCGCCGGGTACGTCGGTGAAGTCGATGTAGACCTCGTCGACGCCGCGATCTTCCATGCAGGGGGCGATCGACAGAATGATGTCTTTGAACGCCCGGGAAAAGCGGCGGTATTCCGCAAAATCCACCGGCAGCATGATGGCCTGCGGGCACAGGCGTGCGGCCTTCATCATGCCCATGGCCGAGCCTACGCCGAACTGCCGTGCCGCGTAGGTGGCGGTGGTGATCACGCCGCGCCCCACGTAGTCCTTGAGCAGCGGGAACTCGGCGATCGGGATCTCTGACAGTTGTCCGCCGTAGCGCGTGGTCAGCTCGTCGTCCTGCATGCGCCGGCCGCCGCCGATCACTACCGGCAACCCCTTCAATTGCGGATAGCGCAGCAATTCCACGGACGCGTAGAACGCGTCCATATCGAGGTGGGCAATACGGCGGATGGGCGGTGCGGTGCCGCTGGTGGAAGACACAGGCGCTATTGTTGCCGGGAATGAAAAACCCGGCCGGCTATGGCCTTGGGCTCAGTTGCCGATCAGGCAGATCAACACCAGCCCCATCAGCACCAGCGCAATCCCGAACTTCTCGGCGCGTGAGAAGGATTCGCTGAAGACCTTGCGCGAGACGATGTAGCTGAAGACGACCTCGACCATGCCGAGGGTCCTTACCGATGCGGCGCTTTGCATGGCGTAGGCCGTGAACCAGGCCAGGGATGCGGCGGCGCCCATGCTGCCGGCGATGGTGGACATTTTCCAGGCGCGGAACAGCGGTGCCAGTCCACGTTCGGTCTTGAATTGCACCCATGCGCCCAGCCCCAGCGTTTGCATGGCCTGTGCGATCAGCACGCCCCATGCGCCCGAGAGCCACGGGGTTTGGGCGTTCAACTCGATCGCCGCGCCGCGATAACCGATGGTGGCGATGGCGAAGCATGCGCCGCAGACCAAGCCGTAAATGGCCGACTTGCTGAACCATGCGGAGAGCGACAGCAACTGTCCGCGCGGCGGCAGCGAGAGCATGAACACGCCTGCGGTCGCGAGCACCATGGCGAACAAGGCCCAGCCGCTGGGGAGTTCATGCAGGAAGATGGCGGCAAACAGGGCGACCTGCAGCACCTCGGTTTTCGACAGCGTGATGGCGACTGCAAAATTGCGTTCTTTCATCGCCAGCAGCAACGCTGCCGTGGCGGCCACCTGGAAGAATGCGCCCAGTGCAATCCAGGCGAAATACGCGCCGCTCATGTGCGGAATGGCGGGCGTTTGCGATGGCAGCTCGTACAGCAGCCACAGCCATATCGCGGCGAATGGGAGGCCGTACAGAAAGCGCACCAAGGTGGCGGAGAGCGTGCCCAGCTCCTGGGTGAGCGAGCGCTGCGCGGAATTGCGCACCGTCTGCGCCAGCGCCGCAAAAATCACCACCGGCACCCACAGCCAGGAAAACTCCATCAACGTGGAGGAGATGGACGATGCGGAACTGGCGACGGCGGACACGTTGGACATTGCTTGCGGCTTGGACTGCTGAAAAGAAAACCTTGGGAAAGAACGCGCGCCACGGCATCGCGAGATGCGCGCCTGGGTTGCTTTCTCATTCTCTTGTCAGCTTAACCGCCGCCGGGGCCCATGGGCCGCGCCGAATGGCGACGGGTCTCTGTCACTACAACGATGACAGAGACAGAGCGTGTGCAGGTGCGGATGCTCAGGCCGGTCGCTTGAACGCGAGCAGCTTGGGGATGAAGTCCTGTACCACTTCGCCGCGCTGGTTCAGCGTCTTGCAGTGAACGCGGACCATCGCCCGATCCGGTTTGGAGCGCGAGGGGATGATCTCCAGAATCTCGGACTCCAGGTGCAGCACATCGCCCGGTCGCGTGGCCTGGGGCCAGGCCAGCTGTTCGACGCCGCCGCCAATCACGCCGCTCGACATCGGCAGGCTTTCGACCACCAGCTTCATGCTGATCGCCGCCGTGTGCCAACCACTTCCGGCCAGGCCCTGGAAGAAGGTGTCCTTGGCCAGCTCTGCATCGGTATGGAAAACCTGCGGGTCGAACTGGCGCGCGAACGCCACGATCTGCTCCGCATCGAGCGCGTGTTCACCGCTCTTGAATGTCTGGCCTACGAACAAATCATCGAGATACAGCTTTTTGTCTGTCATGGAGTTCTCCAGCGGGAGGGGTGGTAATTCATGATCATCATCATGAATCTAATTATGATACCCATCATACAAAGAAAACTCGAACTACACTTCGGCACTGCCCACACCCACCACGAGACCGTCATGCGATACCCCGCCAGCGAAACTGCAGAGAAACGCGAACGCATTCTGGATGAAGCCGCGCGGCTCTTTCGTGTGCGTGGGTTTCAGGGCGTGGGGGTGGCCGAGATCATGCAGGCGGCGGGCCTGACGCATGGTGCGTTCTACGCGCACTTTGCGTCCAAGGAAGCGCTGGCCGCAGAGGCCCTGGAACGGGCCTTTGCCTTGTCCGAGCGCCGCCTGTTTCGCAAGCGCCGCGCCGATGACAACCTCAAGCAGCGCTTTGTCGACCGCTATGTGAGCCGCGCGCACCGCGACGATCCGGCCGATGGCTGCCCGCTGGTGTCGCTGGGATCCGAGGCCGCCAAGACCGAGGCCGTGCGCGATGCCTTCACCGCGCAACTCGAACAGATGATTCAGCGCATGTCCGAAGCGCTGGAATGGCCCGAGGGCAGCGACGCGCGTGCGCAATCCATCGCCATGCTGTCGACCGCGGTGGGGGCGATGACGCTGGCGCGGGCTGCCAACAATGCACAGCTTTCCGATGAGATTCTGAGCAGCGTGCGCGCGCAGTTGGGCTGAGTCCTCGCACACCACACGTACAAAGGCCGCCTTGCGGCGGCCCTTGGGGTACGTTGAGTGCGCCAGACTTCGGCGTCTGGCTCTGCATTCAATGCGCGCTTACTTGCTTACTTGCGCAGCACCACGTCCACGCGGCGCGATGCCGCATTGGTGGCACCGGTGTCGGTGGTTTCTGCGGGCTTTTCCAACAGCGTGCGATCGGCAGGAACGCCGGCTGCCACCAGGGCTGCCTGAACGGCTTCAGCGCGTTGCTTGGACAGCTCCGCATTCTTGACTGGATCGCCGGTTGGGTCGTTGAAACCGGAGACCACGGCCTTCACGTCGGCATTGGTCTTGAGGAAGTCCACGAGGCCCTTGGCCTTGTCGGCGAACTCAGGCGATACGTCGATCTTGCCGGTGTCGAAGAACACACGCAGCATGGGTGCGCTGTCGCGCATTGCGTCGAGCACGCCTGCACCGGCAGGTGCCGTGAAGGTGTCACCGGTAGCGGCTGCGGTCGGTGCTGGCGCTGCATCGATGGATGCTGGAGGAGCGGCCGGGGCTGCAGGTGCGGGCACCGCGGCGGGTGCTGGTGGTGGCACTTCCGCATCCGGCTTTTTCTTGGAGCAGTAGCTGACACCGAAAATCACGATCAGCGCGCCGATGATCCACGGCAGCCATTTGCCGAGGCCACCCGATGCGGCTGCAGCGGTTTTCGTTGCGGCAGCGGAAGCGGTAGCTGCGCCGGCACCGACAGTGGCCGCCGCACCGGTCAGCGCGCCGCCGAGCAATGCACGGCCTTCGCCCACCAGCGAGCTCACTTCAGCAGGCAAGACACTGGGAACCGTGCCGCCGGGCGTCAGGTGCGAAATCAACATGGGCAGCAATGCGCCGATGGCCGAGGTGGCCTTGTCGCGCGGCAGTCCCAGGCGCGAAACTACGGTCGACAGCAAGCCGCCGCCGGCACCGAACATCGACTCAACTTGCGAATTGCTGGGGACCTGTGGCGTGGTGGTGTTGCCCAACCAGCTTTGCACCATGCCCTCCAGGCCCGAACTTCTCAGTCGCTCGAGCATTCCAGACAGGCCGCCCGTGGCAGGATTGGTGATGTAGGCCAGAACCATCTGCACCAGCGAGCGTCCTTGATCACCAAGACCAAAACGGGTGGTAATTTCTCGAATCAAGCTATCGAACATATCCGCACTCCTTCACTTTTGAGGAAAAAAGCCGCCAGACGGGGATTTGGCGTGGCGGCCCAGTGTAGAAAGCGCAACCCACTTCGGCATGTAGGACATTCACACCTCTGGCGTAAAGCCGGTCAAAGAGTGCAAATTAAGGTTAGCTGGATTCACCAATTGATTGAAATTACGCGCTTTTGATACAGCAAGTGCGTATTGTTTACAGAAGTTGCCGACACAACAAAAACGCGGCACTTGAGGCCGCGTTGTTCAAATCACCCGTTTTGAAGCGCCCAAAAGGCCGCTTGATGCCGAATCACTCCGGCCGTGGATAAGTCCCCGGCAACAGGATCGAGGTATCCACATTCTGGATATTCGTGTGACCGCAGAACGCCATGGTCACATCCAATTCCTTGTGCAGAATCTGCAGCGCCTTGGTCACGCCGGCCTCGCCGAAGGCACCCAAACCGTAGACCATTGCGCGGCCAATCATGGTGCCGCGAGCGCCCAGCGCCCAGGCCTTCAGAATGTCCTGGCCGCTGCGAATGCCGCTGTCCATCCAGACCTCGATCTGCGAGCCGACCGCGTCGACGATCGCCGGCAAGGCGTGAATCGCCGAGGGCGCGCCATCCAATTGACGGCCGCCGTGGTTGCTCACCACCAGCGCGTCTGCGCCGCTTTGCACGGCCAGGCGCGCGTCGTCCGCGTCCATGATGCCCTTCAGAATCAGCTTGCCGTCCCACTGCTTGCGCACCCAGGCCACATCGGCCCACGACAGGCGCGGGTCAAACTGTTCATTGGTCCACGCGGCCAGCGAGCTCATGTCGCTCACGCCCTTCACATGGCCCACCAGATTGCGGAAGGTGCGGCGCTTGGTGCCGGCCATGGCGAGGCACCAGCGCGGCTTGGTCATCAGGTTGATGATGTTGGGGATGGTGGGCTTTGGCGGCGCGGTCAGGCCATTCTTGATGTCCTTGTGGCGCTGGCCGATCACCTGCAGATCGAGCGTGAGCACCAGCGCGCTGCACTTGGCGGCACGGGCGCGGTCGATCATGCGGGACATGGCTTCGCGGTCGCGCATCATGTAGAGCTGAAACCAGAACGGCGCGCTGGTGTTCTCCGCGATGTCCTCGATCGAGCAGATGCTCATGGTCGAGAGCGTGAACGGAATGCCGAACTTTTCTGCGGCGCGCGCGGCGTGGATCTCGCCATCCGCATGCTGCATGCCGGTGAGGCCAACTGGCGCGATCGCGACCGGCATCTTGGCGTGCTGGCCCACCATCTGGGTGGCCGTGGTGCGGCCTTCCATGTTGACGGCCACGCGCTGGCGCAGCTTGATGTTCTGGAAGTCGGACGTGTTTTCGCGGTAGGTGGTCTCGGTCCACGAGCCCGAATCGGCGTAGTCGTAGAACATGCGCGGCACTCGCTCTTCGGCGACCACGCGCAAGTCTTCGATACAGGTCATTTTGGAGAGTTCAGGCATGACGGTGTTCCGTGATGTGCTGCCTCGACCAGGCGCGGCAACACACTCAATGGGTTATGTAAATCTGGAATCGCTCCATGGTAGCCTGCCTCTCACCCGAGTGGTTTGAAGCCTTGTGCAGGGCGTTTGAATTTTTTTCAGCGCCGCGCCAAAGCCACACCGGCAATCGCCACCACAAAGCCCACGACCTGAATCACGGCCAGGGTTTCGCCAAAGATGAACCAGGCCTGCAGCGCCGACAGCGGCGGCACCGCCAGCAGCAGCGCGGTGGTGCGCGTGGCCTCGCCTCGGCGCATCAGCCAGATCAAGAGCGTGGTGCCCGCGACGGACAGCACCAGCACCGCATAGGCGAGGTAGCCCCACAGCATCGGCGAATTGTCCCAATGCGAGGTGCCGAAAATGCAGGCCATGGCGATCAGCACGCACACCGCACCCAGGTTCTGCACGGCACTGGCGCTGCGCAAATCGCTGGCCGCCCAAGGCGATTTCTGCACCATTGAACCCACGGTGAGCGAGAGAATGCTGCCCGCGGCCAGCAACACCACCGGCAGGGAAAGCGCCGACGCATCGGTGGCCGCCAGACGCGGCCAGAGCACCAGCGTGACGCCGCCAAATCCCAGCGCCAGCCCGAGCCACGTGGTGCGAGGCAGGCGCTTGCCCTGAATGAGCACGGCGATCAGGGCCGTGAACAGGGGTTGCAACGCGCCGATCAAGGCCATGATGCCGGCGGGCATGCCCTGCGACATGGCCCACCAACTGGGACCCAGATAAAAGCCACTCATGAGCGCGCCCGCGAGCAGATGCAGGCCAATACGCCGTGGGCCCTGTGGCCATGCGGCGCGGGCCCAGAGTGCTGCCACGGGGAACACCGTGCAGA
>CALMCS010000417.1 GCA_937862875.1 uncultured Comamonadaceae bacterium | reverse complement strand
CGCCACCGATGCCGGCTTCATGGTCTGCAACGAGGCGCTGCAATTGCACGGCGGCTACGGCTACATCCGCGAATACCCGCTCGAGCGCCTGATGCGTGACTCGCGTGTGCACCAGATTCTGGAAGGCACGAACGAGATCATGCGGGTGATCATCGCCAGACGCATGCTGGAAGGCGATGCGCCGGACGTGATTCGCTGACAACAGGAACCGCCATGCCCGCCCGCCCCCTCTCCGACGAAAGCCTGCACCTGATCGGCGCGCTGCGCGACGCGCTGGGTGCGCGCAGCGATGTCGAAGAGCGCACCATGTTCGGCTGGTATGTGTTCTTCGTGGACGGCAAGATGTGCCTCGGCGTGAAGGGCGAAGAGCTGCTGGTGCGCATGGCCCCGGCGGATCACGACCGGATTGCCGAGCGCTCCGGCGTGCGCGAATTGGATGCGCGCGGCAATATGAAGGGCTACTTCTGCGTGGAGCCCTCGGCTTTTGCGACGCGCGTGCAATGGCAGGAGTGGATCGATGCGGCGCTGGAGTTCAATCCCAGCGCCAAGGCCTCTCCACGCCGCAAGAAGGCGGCAACGCCCAAGCCCGCAGCCGCCAAGAAATCCGCCGCCAGCAAGAAGCGCCACAGCATTTTCGAGAGCGATCTCTGAACCGCCACTTCGGGAGCACAGCACATGGCAGTCCGCATTGTTCAACTCGGCACCGCGCGCAGCGAAGACGAAGGTTTGCGTATCGGCACCGTGCGTCGCCCACCGCGTGGCGTGCCCAAGGCGGAATTTGCAAGCCGCGACTTCTACGACGTCTGGTACCCCGAACTCTCGCCCGAGGCCGAGCTGATGCAGTCCGCACAGGAGGCCGTGAAGCGGTTCGCGGAAGGCCAGACCGACGAAGCCACCAAGCTCTGGACCCAATTCGACAAGCAGTTTCGCAAGCAACTGGCGCAGTCGGCGAGCAGCCGCACGCTCGATCTGCTGGCCGCACTCTCACGCACCTCGGCGTTTTCGATCGGCTGCTATTGCGATGACGAGCGGCGCTGCCATCGCAGCATTCTGCGTTCGCTGCTCAAGGAACGCGGTGCCGTCATCGCCGACTGATTTCCTCCATTTTTTTCAGAAACCATACCCGTTCAACCCAAGGAGACAACACATGCAAATCGCTTTCATCGGACTCGGAAACATGGGCGCGCCCATGGCCATCAATCTGCAAAAAGCCGGCCACAGCGTCAAGGCGTTTGACCTGTCGAAGGATGCCTGCGAGCGCGTCAAGGCCGAAGGTGCACAGGTTGCCACCAGCGCCGAAGACGCCGTCAAGGGTGCGGAAGTCGTCGTGACGATGCTGCCCGCCAGCCAGCATGTGGAAGGCCTGTTCCTGGGCAAGGACGGCGCGCCGGGCCTGCTCGGCCAGATCAACAAGGGTGCATTGATCATCGATTCGTCGACGATCGCCGGTGCCACCAGCCAGAAAGTCGCCAAGGCCGCCGAAGCCGCTGGCATCGCCTTCATCGACGCGCCCGTCTCGGGCGGCACGGGTGGCGCGATTGCGGGCACGTTGACCTTCATGGTCGGCGGTTCGGATGCGGACCTGGAACGCGCTCGTCCACTGCTCGAAAAAATGGGCAAGAACATTTTTCACGCGGGCGCGGTGGGCGCTGGCCAGACCGCCAAGATCTGCAACAACATGCTGCTGGGCATCTTGATGATCGGCACCAGCGAAGCGATTGCGCTGGGCGTGGCCAACGGCCTTGATCCCAAGGTGCTGTCCG
>CALMCS010000416.1 GCA_937862875.1 uncultured Comamonadaceae bacterium | reverse complement strand
CTGACGATGGAGCGCGACATCGCAAAAAAAGCCGCGGCGTACTTTGCGCAGGACGTGCTGCAAGGTACGCCTGGATTTTCTGGATGAAGGGGCGCTGGCCGATCACATTGATGTGCGAGGTTCTGCAGGTCAGCGCCAGCGGATATTTCCGCTGGGATGCGTCGAGGCGCGATACCAAGCACGCAGGGCGCAGGCTGCACAGCGATGAGGCCTTGTTGGCTCACATCCGGGCCATCCACGAGCAGTTGCGCGGTGAATATGGCTGGCCGCGCATGCATCGCGAACTGCTGGCCCGCGGCCTGCGCGTGGGCAAAGAGCGGGTGCGCCGGTTGATGCAGCGCCACGGCATCCGGGCCAAGGGTAGGCGCAAGTTCGTGGTGACCACCGACAGCGCGCACCGCTTGCCAGTCGCCCCGGACCTGGTGCAGCGCCGCTTCACGCCGGCAGCGCCCAAAGTGGTGTGGAGCGGCGACATCACGTACATCGCTACCGACGAGGGATGGCTGTACCTGGCGGCCGTGCTGGACCTGCACAGCCGCCAGGTGGTGGGCTGGAGCCTGCAGGCGTACATGCAGACCTCGCTGGTCAAGGATGCGTTGCTGATGGCTTGCTTTCGCCGTCGACCTGCCGCAGGCCTGATCTTTCACAGCGACAGGGGCAGCCAGTACTGCAGCCAGGATTTTCAGGACACTCTGGGCGCCCGGGGCATACGCAGTTCGATGTCACGCAAGGGCAATTGGTGGGACAACGCTCCCACAGAGAGCCTGTGGGGACGGTTGAAGACGGCCTGCGTGCACGGCCAGCGGTTTGCCACTCGCATGCAGGCAAGGCAGGCCGTCATGGACTGGATCGCCTTCTACAACCACTCGCGGCTACATTCAGCACTGGGCTACCTCAGTCCGATGCAGTTCGAACAACGCTGGTTGGCGGCGCAGCGCAAATCTGCCGCTTGATGATCGGGCTACGCACTCCGGTTTTCAGGGGCAACCTCACTCAGGACAAGATATGGATTGTTTGGTGGCACGTCATGAAAGAGCCCACCTGCATCCTCCAGAAGATAGCCGTGCAGCCTCCGAACCTTACGCGGACCGGTAACCTCGCAGGTCCAGATGTTCAAGCCGCTCGGCTGCTTCCTATGCAACTGAAGTTTCTCGAAGCGCTTTTGTACCCACTGCCAATCCTGTTGGCCCGCGTGCCTAGCTAGCAAGCTCACTTTCGGATGTTCTTGCGCATAGCGTTGGAACACACCAGGGCTGACCAAGTACGCAGTGCCACTCACCGTATGCACGAGTGCCTTTGCATCATTGATGATGAGCTGCCGCGCGGCGATCCCGTATTTCAGCCACGCCACGAAATGCTCCCCGGATGGCTTCACTGCCGACGAAGCTGACGCAGGCATGTGTACAGGTGGCTGAAGAGATATTGTTGTGGTCACTGGCATGGGAGCGTCGAAAACCTGCCCCGGGATCTCCTCCGCATCTTGGCCGGCGCCGGAAGCGTCGCCCAAGCCCACCATCGCCAGCATGTCCTCCATGACGTTGAGCACGGGCTGGGCCGCAGGCGACGAAACGGTGGCGGTACTACTGCCTGCCCAAGGCGGAGGCTCTTGACTTTCCTGAGCCGGTTTCGCCACGGCAGTAGGTGGGATGGCTGGCGTGCCGGCATCGCTTTCCGCGGAGGCCGCGCCGATCTCGACCGAACCTGCAAAGGGCACTGGCCGTTCGCCAGAGTCCCAGATCAGCGCGGGAGTGAGACGCAGCAGGGAGAACGAGTGGGTCCAGCCGGTCGTGCTGGTCACGGTTGCGCGCCAGACCGCTTTGCCGTCCGATGTAGGCTGCAGCATGCCGTGATCCTGCAGCACGTTGAACACGGCGGTGTTGTTCGCAGGGATGCCATCGATGCCCTGGGATAGCAGGTGCGCGCGTAGCTTGTCGGAGACCGTCTTGCTCACCAGCCATAGCGCGTCCTCGGTGAGCCAGCCATCGGAGGCCTCGGGCTGGTTCAGCTTCAACTCTTCCTTGAGTAGGTAGCGCAGCCCATCAAGCAGCTTGCGTTGCAGCGCATGCTTGGGCGCGGCCGTGGCGCGGGCCGGATCACCACCCAGTTCCTGGGCGACCGAAGCGCGGTCGGCCTGCACGACAAGTTCGCCCAGTATCCCGGCGTGTTCGTACTGGCCGGCCAGTACGTACAGCAGCGGCCCCCATAGGGCGGGATAGCCACTGAGCCAGTCCAGGAGATGGGCATCTAGCAGTTGGTGGTAGAGCAGTCCCGTCGCGGCACTGTGTAGTCGGTACTCGCGATCGTCACGGTAGCGGAATCGGTACGGCTGGTGCAGTGGACCATGCCACGGGTGCCAGGTGCTGCCGTCGACCAGCTTGACGTGCAGATCGACGGCGATCTTGCCGATGTCGTGCAGCAGAGCGGCATAGGCGACAGCGGCGGTCCAGGCCTCGGACTGCACCGCTTGATCTTCGGGGCTGGCGCCGATGGGCAGCAGATGGGACTGCCGCAGCTTTAGGCTGTAGGCGACGATCTCCAGGCCGTGGTCCAGCATGCCGCCCGGGTAGGCATGGTGGTGGCTCTCCGACGCGGGGAATTGCTGGACCAGTTCGGCGTAGCGCTCCAGGGGCGCGCGGTACAAGGTGGTGAATTGCGTGCGCGACAGCGACGTGCGCTGCCAGATGTGTTCCAGCAGCTTCTGTCGGCGTGGCGTCGCCAGCAGAGATGCGGCCGGTTCTGGTCGCAGCAGCCCTTTCGGGGGATTGGTGACGGGGGTTGGCGGTGGAGCGGCGGCGACCGAGGCCCGTTTTCGCTGGAACAGTGAGAGCATGTATGTCCTCTGTTGGCGGGCCGACCGGGAGGCCTTTTTGCCTTTTCGAGGTAGAGCCTTTCCTCTTGCGCCCCATTCCCTTGTCCTTTCGGCCCTTTGGCCCTTTGGCCTTTAACCATTTGGGTATAGGGTGCGGCGCATCGATCGTCCATCGTCAATGTGGGGTGCAGGCGGTCGGATTGATGCGTGAAGGCGGGCTGTTCCCACCCTACGATGGGCCGATTCTTGGACCCGGGAGGACGCCATGAGGCCCCACATTGACAACGTAAGGAATTTTCCTTACGATTCAGACATCGTAATCAGGAGAGTCGCCATGCCTGCCATCCACGAAATCGCCACGCTCACCTCCAAAGGCCAGATCACGCTGCCCAAGCCCATCCGTCAGGCGCTCGGTGTCGATGTCGGCGGCAAGCTCGCGTTCGACCTGCGGGGCAGCGAAGTCGTCGTTACCCGTGTCGATGCCGAGCACGAGGACCCTGCCATCGGCGCGTTCCTCAGCCTGCTGGCGCGCGACATTGAAGCGGGTCGGAACATCCAGGGCCTGCCCGAGGATCTGGCTCGCGCCATGCTGGAGCATGCAGGTCACGATGTGAACCTGGGTGAGGAGATCGACGGGGCAGTGGAACTCTGATGCAACGGCATGGCTGGGCGCTGCTGTTTCACGACTGCGTGATCGAGCAGTTGCAGAAGCTGCATGCGGCCGCACGACGAGCGCAGGAGAACGACCCGAAGGGATTCGAGTCCAACGCCAACGTCAAGCTCTTTCGGGCCTTGAGCCAGTTGATGATGGATGTGGTGCCCGGTGATCCCGCACGCGACGAATACCGCCAGGGCAACACCCTGGGGCCTGCCCACCGCCACTGGCGAAGGGCCAAGATCGGGAGGCGGTTCCGGTTGTTCTTCCGGTACGACTCCAAGGCGAAAGTCATCGTCTACGCCTGGGTCAACGATGAGCAAACTCTGCGGTCTTCCGGGAGTAAGTCAGACCCCTATGCCGTGTTCGAGAAAATGCTCGGGCGCGGAAATCCGCCAGACGATTGGAACGCACTGGTGCGGGCAAGCAAGCAGAACTGGAGCAAACTGGAATAGCTATCCCCATGTAGCAGGAGACGACCATGAGCACGACGACAACACGCATCAGCACCGCGGAACGGCTTGGCCGTAGCTTCGGCCGTGGATGGCGTGCCTATGCGCGCGGTGAGCGCCGAGTGCCGAGATGGCTGGTCTCCAAGGGCATGCCGGTGGCTGGTGCTACCGCGCTGCTATGGATAGTCAAGCTGGCTGCGCTGGGACTGCTGCTCTACGTCGCCTTCTGGTTCGCAGTCGTGTTGCTGGGGGTGGCGGCGGCGGGGTGGGCAATGGATCAGCAACATCCCGCTGAATATGACTACGAGTTGCAGTACCCGACCATCGAGGAATTGCGGGCTGCACCAGGCTACGATCCCAACCTACACAACGATACATCCCACGAGATGTACCAAGACGACTGATACCGAAGGTGCATTGATTACCTGAGCTTGCCGCCTGAGATGGTTCCAGCTCCTTTACCTCCCGCGCTGCCTGCATCTTTTGTTGCAGTGGCGAAGGTATTGGCGATCGCGCCAGCACGGACGCCCACCCAGGTGAGCGCACCGATCCAGAACGTAGGAAGTACCAGGAACATCGTCGCCATCACGAAATTGAGCAGCATGTCTCCAAAGGCATTGTTCAACCCCATTACAGGGTCGAAGTTTGAGTGCGGGCGGTTCCACCCGAAGCCCCAACCATAAAGCGCATCGAGGATGGTGCTGTCGATCCAGCGTGCGAGTTGGAACCAGAAATCGACGAAGAACAAGGAAAACTGAACGACGCTGATTGTGATGACTGCCTTCAGCTCGTAGGTCCCGATGACCAACACCAATGGAATGCAGATGACTAAGGCCATCTTGAGCAGTGATAGGGCCATTGGAAGGGCTTGACGCACCACGTCCATAGCCGGGAAAAAGCCCATCGATCCCATCGCCATGCCTACGTCGCCGGCCGCGCGCGTGATGACGTTCGGCAAGGTCTTGTCGATCTGGCCCCCGTAGTCCGTATAGACGCTACCCTGGTTCAACTTCTGTTGCCTCGGCGACGCGATGGTGCGGATCACGGAGTCGTCCACCTCGGCGCGGCTCAGGAACCCGGCCCAGCCCGCCAGCCGCGTGAGCAGGCTCGGGTCCACTTGGCCCAGCAGTCGTGCGCGCAGGCCGTTGCTACCGTCGGCCCACCATTGCCTGCAGGTCGGATAGCCACCGCCGCTGGATATCTGAGCCAGCCCAGCATCACGGTTGCTGTCATAAGGCCAGTCATCGCGCGGCGTGCTCGACCGATAGTTGTCGTAGAAGCCGGCTGTGTCCGTGAAGAAGCGTGAGCCGATCCAGGTGACATCATGCATCTGCGCCTCGTCGAGTTGCGGGCGCTGCATGAACAGCTTGGCGCGTGCCGGTCCGTAGCAGTCGTGCGTGAAATCAGCGACCTCCTGAGCCAGCACGGGGTCGTCGATGCGCGTGGCGTCGATCTCCATCCTCATCTGCCGTAAATCAGTGCCGCAAGGGATCGCCGCCACGGAAGCACCCGTGACCGCACGCGAGAGCGCGTGCATGAAGGCCCACCACACCGGCAGCTTGGCGCTTTGGTTGTTGAGCGTCGAGAAGGACTGCGACCAGCCTGTGTCGGTCGGCTGCGGCACGCTGACCTGGCACTGCGCCGAGCGTGAGCTGTCGTACCGGATGGTGTTCAGATCGACGTCGATGAAAGGGATGCCGGCGAACATCACCACCACGATGGCGACGAACACCCGGTTCTCGATGCGCGCAGCCGACAGCACGCCCTTGTTGCCTTCGTCCGCGCCTTCGGAGCGGGCCTTGAGCCATTCCTGCACGATGATCGCGACGAAAGGCAGCGCAAACACCCCGCTGGACACCAGCACGGCCCAGATCCCGTTATGGACGATCCAGGACACGAGGGTGAGGTAGTACTCCAGGTAGTCGGTCGTCAAAAGCGTCATGGCCTGAATCTCCCCTCAGCCCTGCATCAGCAGACTGGCTTCCAGCACCATGATGGCGACGACACCGGCGATCTCGCTGCGCACCAGGCGGCGCCGCGCCTGCCTGTCTGCGCCGTTCTGGTCCTCGCGCGCGAGCAGCCGGCGGCGCATCCAGATCCATCCGGAGGCCGTCGCGCCGTACAGGCACAGCCGCCACACCAGGAAGTAGCCCGCGGTTGCGGTCAGCCACTGCTCCCAGCCGGCAACGCTGCCGACGAGATAGATGCCGACGACGTTGGCCCCCACGGCAGCCGCGACAAGCACCACCGTCCACAGCAACGCCTTCGCCGCACGCCGGCTGAACAGCCAGCGTGGGTGCAGCCAGGTCGCACGCATCGGGCTCACGGCCGGCCTCCCGGGTTGCCCCTCTGCAACTGGTCGAGGCGGTCGGGCACCGGATCGCCCTCATAGATACCGCGCGAGCCGGCGGCGCGGGTGCCGTGGCGCTGGATGATGGCCATCGGC
>CALMCS010000415.1 GCA_937862875.1 uncultured Comamonadaceae bacterium | reverse complement strand
CAACATGCCGTCGATGAATTCGGGCGCGGAATCCGACATCTTCCAGGGCCGTGGTTCGTCAGCCTCATGCCGACGCGTCAGCCGCCCGACCACACCGCGCACGAAACGCTCATCATCGCGCACGGTCAGTAAGCCGTGAGCGTGCACCACCTCGTAGTTCCAGGTCGGCACTTGGCGGTGTGCCTCGTGCTTGCTGGGATACCAATTGGGTGAGACATAGCCCTCGGCCCCGCGAAACACGACCATCGCCGAGTTGCCCGAAGCACAGCGCTGCCACACCGGATTGGCGCGGGCCACATGCGCCGTGAGTACCCCATGCGTGCCCGCATTGGGATCGAACTCGAAAGGAAGGTGGTTGGCGTCCAGCCCTTGGGCATCGTGCGTAATCAGTACCCCCAGCGGGTACTCGCGGATGATGCGGGCCAGTTCTTCAGGCCGGGTTTCGGCAAAGTGGGCGGGGACGTACATCGCAGGGAAGTCCTTGAGACGGTATGAAAGAGCTTTACTTTGATGTCAAACCGGCATAATTAGAAGATCCAGTTTTTTAGATTTTCAATGGGCCAGTTTGATAAGGAGGACGGCCACCGTCCGGGCGCCACTGGCGCGGGTCGCCGCATCTACGACCTGCTGCGCGGCCAGATCGCCGACGGCACGCTGCTGCCCGGGGCCAGCGTGATGGCCACGCGGGCGCTGGCTGCCGAGTTGGGCGTCTCGCGAACTACCGTTACCGCCGTCTATGAGCAACTGGCGGCCGAAGGTTTTCTGGTGACCTCCACCGGGCGCGCAGCCCGGGTCGCCAGCCCGTTGGCAGTAGACGTGCCCAGCGGCGAAGCGCTCAAACGACAGGCACGGCAGGCCCAAGCTACGCCTTGCTTGTCCGGGTTCGGGCGCCGAGTGGCGGACATCGGCGCCCCAGCCTTGCCCCATGCCGAGCGGGCTCGCTTTGATTTCTTGTACGGCGCCGTCGCCTCGCGGGATTTTCCGAGCCTGGCCTGGCGGCGGGCCTACCAGGGTGCACTGCTGCACCAGCAGCACAGCCTGTATTACGTGCCGCCCGAAGGCGATCCGGCGTTGCGGCGCGCGCTGCAAAGCTATCTGCGTCGAGCCAGGGGCATCGCGTGCGATGCCGAACAGGTCTTGGTGGTGCATGGGTCGCAGCAGGCGATCGACCTGTGCGCTCGGCTGCTGCTGGATGCGGGAGATGCTTTCGCCTTCGAGAACCCGGGTTATCTGATGGCGCGGCACTGTTTTGAGGCGACGGGAGCGCGCTTGCTGGCGACCCCAGTCGATGGACACGGCCTTGACACGGGCCGCTTGCCCGAGGCTGAGCGTGCCCGTCTGGCCTATGTGACGCCTTCACACCAATTCCCGCTTGGGGGCGTGCTGCCGATTGGCCGCCGCCAAGCACTGTTGCAGTGGGCAGCGCGTCATGACGCCTGGATCATTGAGGACGACTACGACGGTGAATTCCGCTATGGCCAGCGCCCGATCGACGCGCTGCAGTCCATTGACACGGAGGGCCGCGTGATCTATGTCGGCACTTTCTCCAAGGCGTTGTCCCCTCAGCTTCGGCTGGGCTACATGGTGCTGCCGCACGCGTTGGTGCCGGTGTTCCGGCAGGCCAAGCGCCTGGCCGACCGGCATGCGCCCATGCTGGAGCAGCAGGTGTTGGCGTCGTTGATCGACAGTGGTGCCTACGAGCGCCACGTGCGGCGGATGCGCCGCGAGAATGAACGGCGCCGTGCAGCCCTACTGCAGGCGATCACGCAATACCTGCCCAAGGATGTACGGATCGACGGCACGGCGGCTGGCCTGCACGTGGTGCTGTGGCTCCCTAGCCTCAGTGCGCAGCAGGAGGCAGCGCTGGTGGCCACAGCCCGCCGCGAGGGTGTGGGCGTCTATCCGGTGGGGCCGCTGTTCACACCGCCAACGTTCGATGAACCGCCGCGGTCGGCCGGGTTGATCCTGGGATACGCCAGTCTGTCGATCGAACAGATCCAGCAAGGCATATCGATCCTGGCTTTGGTGATTGCGAGAATAGGCACGCGCTGACGAAGCTGTCGCCGCGACTGCCAGTCCAGAGTGGGCGTCGGATGTTCCAGGGCGCTGGCCTTGCGCGCCAGCGCCCGAAAGTATTGCACTCCACAGCGATGCCTTCAACGCCGCCGCCTGGGTGTCCGCGAAAGTGGCGGCGTTCTGATAGAGGCTGTTGGTCTTCAGCACCGGGCGCGGCCACCGCCGCGCCCGGATTTTGTATCCACCGGCCCCAGCGCAAAACGCTGGGGCCGATGCTGATGACGGTTATTTCTTCGTCCCGATGATCCACAACACGGCGCGCGCCAAGGCGCAGCCCGTGATGGGATGAATGTCTATGAGGTCGGCACGGGCCGTCCAGCCCGAGGACGGACGGTGCCCGCACACGTCACCATCGCCGTGCTAGCGGCGGGCATTGTTGACCGCACGCCCGATGAGAGTCGACCGCATTGGGTGGCTTGCAAGTCGCTATTGGCGACCACTGTCTCGTCCAACACAAGCATCAAGTGCGATCGTCAAGCTTGCGCAGTTTTCAGTAGTCCGAAGAGCAACTGACCTTGCGATCAGCACCGCGCACGCCGTATCCGCCGAGCTGCATGAGGGGGACCACGGTCTCCGGAGCCCCCAGATTGCGCAAGTGGATGGCGAGTCCTTGTTCTGATCATGTCCAATCCCTCTCGTTGGACCACTCTGCATAGGTCGGATAACAGTCGACAAGACTATGATAACGCCATTTTGCACGATAACAATCAATATGTTATCGTGTGAAATCCAAGTTATCCAAGTTATCCAAGTTGAGCTTTGCCAATCCTCACGACCGCCGTTCTGCACTACCTCCAAGAGGTCCTAGGCATTCAAGCGCCAGGGGTGAAGCCGTGGGCGCGTGTAAACGAGCTACCTTACTTTCTGCGCGATGCGTTCCAGTTCAGCGAACTGGAACTGTTGGGACAGCCCATTGTCCTGGCGATAGGCCGGGCCGACGCCAGACAGTCCCTAAGCGACGTCAGGATCTGGCTGGACAAGGTCAAGGCCCTGGCCGGTCAACCCGCAGTCTATGTCACTGACGCCCTCGCGTCGTATGAGCGCCGGCGCTTGATTGAGCAAAAAGTCTCGTTCATCGTGCCAGGCAACCAGCTCTATTTGCCGGATCTGGGTCTGGACCTGCGTGAGTATTTTCGGCAGCGCGCGCCGGTCACGGAAGCGGCGCTGAGCCCATCCGCGCAAGCCATGCTGATCACGGCCTTGCTGCGCCAGCCGTGGCAATTCGATTGGCAGCCTTCCAAGGTCGCAGTCGCCTTGGGCTACACGCCCATGACACTGTCACGCGC
>CALMCS010000414.1 GCA_937862875.1 uncultured Comamonadaceae bacterium | reverse complement strand
GCTGAGCGCAGATTTATTCAACTGATCCCAGCAAGGCGCATCTCACGCCGCCTGCTGGATTTTTATTGATGCTTAGCTCACGAGGCCTCTTTTCAAGAGGCCTTTTTATTGGGC
The DNA here is from genome assembly GCA_937862875.1 of uncultured Comamonadaceae bacterium. GTDB lineage: Bacteria > Pseudomonadota > Gammaproteobacteria > Burkholderiales > Burkholderiaceae_C > Diaphorobacter_A. The sequence goes on along the minus strand of CALMCS010000414.1, from coordinate 3,248 downwards.
TTTTGCCGCACCGGCCTGCGCGGGTTGGCCTTGGCGCTCGACCAGCTCGATGCGTCGGCGCAAGGCGGCTTCGAGACTGTGATCACCCAGAGATTGCGCCCGCTGCGCGCGCAGATTCAACCAACCCAGCAAGGCACGGCTCCAGCCTTGGGCCGATGCGGTATCGGTAGCGGTGACCAGCGTTTCCGGCGTTGCACGCCCTGCCCTCAGCGCGGCACCCGCAGCTACGAGGCGCGACAGCGGGTCTTCGATGGCGGCGATGGCGTTCGGGTCGCTCACCGATTTGCGCTGGGCCTCGGGCAGCAGCGCGATCTGCGCGGCCGTCAAGGATTTGCCCGCCAGGAAGTCTGCATAACTCTGCTCGGGCGCGAGCGCATCGGCTCGCAGCGACTCAAAGCCCGCACACTCCTGCACGTTGGCACTCGCGATCTGCGCGGCGCAGTACAGGAGTTCGACACGCGCCAATTGCTCGGGGCTGCCGGTGCGCGAGACCTCGCTACGCGCGTTGCGCCACTCGAGATCCGAGACCCGCTGCTGACCCGACAGATAGGCCTCGGTTGCGCGCTGGACGGCGCCCAGGGAGTTGATTTTCCAATCGGGCGTCGGCGGTTTGCTGCCGCAGGCTGCCAGCAGCACGACCGCGCCGATCAACGCGGCGCGCCATCCGAAGGAGCGGTGGTGATGTTGATGATGATGGCGATAGGTAACGGTCATGGCAGTTTCAGCTCCGTTTCATGGGCAAACGGCCACTTTCGATTGATGTCGTTGAGCAGCGTTTCCACCTTGCGCAGATTGGTCTCCACCTCGCCGCGCAGCGCGCCGAGATCGGTGGTGGCCTCGCGCGCATTGGCGCCCACGGCCTGCGCCTCCACCAGCACCGCATCGATCTTGGTGAGGCTCTGGCGCGTATCGGTCAGCAAACCGTTGAGCTGCACCACTGCGGCGCGCACCTCGGGCACCAGCCCCGCGTCCTTGCCCGAGCCAAACACCTGCTTGTCGGCCTTGGCCACGACGCCATCGAGGCGCGCCACCAACTGGTTCACGCGGTCGAGTGCGGTGGCCAGTTTCTTGGCGTCGGCCTCGTTACCGGTGAGCACTTTGATCGCGCCGCCGGGTCCATTCAGGCTTTCGGTCAACGTGCGCACGTTGTCCACCACACCGCCGAGTGCCGAGCCCTGGCTGGTCATCGTATTCAGGTTGTCGAGCAGCTCGCGGGCCGAGGCCATCAATTGCGGAATTTCTGCGGTGGCGTCGCCGCGCAGCACGGGGCGCTCGGCACCGTCCTCCAACTGCGGATCGGTCAGGATGCCGCTGTAGGCCTTGATGGTGGTGCCGCCGACGATGCCGCTCACCAGCGTGAATACGCTGGTCGTGCGCAGCCAGTGTGAGTCCTTCTTGGGCACGTCGATCACGATGCGCACATTGCCGGTTTCGGCCAACTCAATGCCGCGCACACGGCCGATCGGAAAGCCGGAAAACGTCATGTCCATGCCCACCGACACGCCCTGCGAATCGTCCGCCGTGAGCACCAGCCGCTGCGTCGGCTCGAACACGCCGCGCGCATACATCAGGTAGAGAATCGCGCCCAGAATCAGTGCCGCGGTGAACAGCAGCAGCGCCACCGCCTTGCGTTCGAGGTTCGCCACGGGGCGCAGCAGTTCGGTGCGTTGCAGGTCCTGCTCGGCACGCTGTGTGGGGGTGTCGGGTTCGGTCATTTTTATGTGGCAATCAGTAGTAGTTGCCCACCAGTGATGCGGCCTCGATCAGCAGCAACACGGCAAACATGCGGGCCAGACCACCCAGCTCGGAGTCGGGCTGACGGGACTCGCCCGCGTGGCTTTGCGAATACAGGCCTTCCGCCATCGGAATCAGCGCAATCGTGAGACTGAAAAACAGCGTCTTGAGCGCAAAGATCAGGGTGATCTGCGGCGTGAATACATGGCCAAACATGCGGGTGTACAGCGGCAAACCGGCGGTACTCAGTCCATACACGCCCACATACGCCATGACCAGCGCCACCACGCACGACAGCGCGGCCAGCGTGATGCTGGCATACATGCCCGCCACCACGCGCGGCAAGAGCTCGACGCGAATCGGATCGGCACCGCGCGCCCGCAGCGCATCGAAATGGCCGGACTGTTGCATCAGCGCCAATTGCGTGCCATTGGGAATCGTGGCGCGCATCGCCACAAACAGCGCGGCGGTGAGCGGAATCAACTCCAGCACCAGCACGCGAATCACCATCTCGAGCGCATACCGCGACAGGCCGTAACTCATGGCCGTCACCACCACGATGCGTGTGATCACCAGACTCAGCAGCGCCGCCAGCAGCGTGTGCCCGATCAGAATGGGTGCGGTCTCGACATACATGTGGCGCGCCAGACGCCAGCGCATCGCCCGGTTGTAGCTCGACGGACTGAGCATCAACACCAGCACGATCGCGCCAAGAAAAATGATGCGCCACCACGCCACAGCCCAGCGCCGCACGGTGCTCCCGATGCGGTCCGGTAGATGAAATACGCTGGTGTGGGCGCTCATGGCGACATCATAACGAGGCGATGGCCAAAACCCCTGGGCAGGCTATCAATTGCATAGCGTACATTGGCTTACACATGCCGCTTGGCAATCGACGTCGGCAAGGGAATCTGCTCGGTATCGGCGCGCTGGTGCAGGGCCTCGATCACGTGGCACTGGTTGCCCTCCCCGTCGCAGCGGCTGCGCAGGGACAGCAACTCCGACTCCAGCACGCGCAGCTCATTGAGGCGCGTGCGGACATGGCTCAGATGCTCATCCAGGGTTTCGCAGGCCGCGTGCGCATCGCTTCGGGAACTCCGGTCGAGCGCGAGCAAGGTACGCACCTCACCCAGCGACATGTCCATCGCCCGGCACAGGCGCACAAAGCGCAGGCGGTGGATTTCCTCGTTGTTGTAGAGCCGGTACTGGTTGTCGCCGCGCGACTGCGCCGCGAGCAGCTCTTCCTTCTCGTAATAGCGAATGCTGGCCGCAGGAACGCCCGACAGACGCGCGGCTTCTCCGATACGGTAGAGGGGGCTTTCAATGGCCATGGCTTGACCTTCAAGTGACTTTAAGGTTTCCAATCATGACATGAGTCAGAACACCCATGTCCATTCCCCTACCGAGCGGCACTCTCATGCGCATGACGAGAGCCATGATCACCACCACGCCCATGAGCACGGAGAGGGGCACGAGCACGAGAACGAGCACGCACCGGCCAAGGCCAAGCCAAA
>CALMCS010000413.1 GCA_937862875.1 uncultured Comamonadaceae bacterium | reverse complement strand
GAGGCCCAAAACTCGTGCCATACTTGGCCTCATGCGGTTGAATTTCCTATCCGTAGGGCGTCTCGGTAGAGCAGGTGGCCCGTGTGACCCGCGCCTTCAGCGACGCCGGCATCCTGGTGCACGCCTACCTGATGTACGGCTTTCCCACGCAGACCGTGCAGGACACGGTGGACGCGCTGGAATACGTGCGCCAGCTGTTCGAGAACGGCTGCATCCAGAGCGGCTTCTTCCACCGCTTTGCCTGCACCGTGCATTCGCCCGTGGGACAGAACCCCGAGGACTACGGCGTGACGCTGGCGCCGCTGCCGCCGGGCGGATTCGCGAAGAACGACGTGGCCTTCATCGACCCCACGGGCGTGGACCACGACGCGCTGGGCGCGGGGCTCAAGAAAGCCATCTACAACTACATGCACGGCATCGGGCTGGAAGAAGACGTGCGCATGTGGTTCCCGTTCAAGGTGCCCAAGACCACGGTGCGGCGCGACCGGATTGCACGGGCGCTGGGCGCGCGGTAGCTCGTGTTTTCATGGCGCTGGGTGCAGTAACATTTCGCACATGAACATCGTCCGCAGATTAGCAGTTACTGCACAGAATAGTTCCCTGCTTTTTTCAATTTACGCAACCCCCGTCGCGCATTGCCGTGGCGGGGGTTTTCTTTTTTCCTGAGCCCTTACACACATGCCTATTGGAAAGAAAATCACACCCGATCACCCCTCTGGACAGGGAGCATCCGACCATAAGAACCCTGCTCCAGAAAAACCTCAGGCATCTCACTTTGATCTGCTGGAGCCGAAGTATGAGCTATCAGATGTGATCGCTAACACCCAGACCCTCAATGAAATTCAATCGCTCATCTCCTTGAAAAAAGATTTTGAGAAGGTCTTTGGAGAAATGGGCTTCTCCAAGACTCATAGATATTCCAAGAAGTTCATTGTCAACTTCTATGGCCCGCCTGGAACCGGGAAAACCATCACTGCCCATGCTATTGCCCGGACATTTGGCAAAAAACTACTGCTGATCGATTATTCAGAAATTGAAAGCAAGAACGTTGGCGAAACCCCAAAAAACATCAAAAAAGTATTTGATTTCGCGCGAAAGGAAAACTGCATTATTTTTTTCGATGAAGCCGATGCCATCCTGAGCCGCCGGGTGACAAATATGCAGAACGCCACGGACACCAGCGTTAACCAGACGCGCTCTGTCCTGCTGAACATTCTCAACGACTTCGAGGGCGATTTGATCTTTGCAACCAACTTCATTTCCAACTACGACCCAGCCTTCATGCGGAGAATTTCAAAGCATGTTTTCTTCGACCTGCCCGACCAAAGCTCCCGGAGAATGCTCCTGGAAAAATATCTGCCGCTCCCCAGCAGAGGACTTCTGAACCTGGAAGCCATTGCCGCAGAAATCACCGAGGGATTGAGTGCTGCAGACATAGAAAAGATGGCGCTTCTTGCAGCATTCCAAGCCTGTGCCGCAGGGAGGCTCGAATTGACCGCAGATGACATGGCCAATCAGGCGCAACTCATCATGAAAAGCAAGAAAGAAAACGAAGGAGCAGCACCTATTACCACGACACGCATTGTTTCGGAAAATTATGTGAAAGACCAAATGAAAAATCAAGAAGGAGTAATTTCTGCATGATACCTTTGCTCATACTAGCCGGACTGGCCATTGCTGGCACAGCCGTCGCAATTACATTTTGGGATCAGATCAAAAAATATCTTGCATTGGCCTTCGACAAGGTCAAGAAAATCATCAATGCATCCATCATCGGCGCCATGGCCTATGTCCAGACAGGGAACTGGCGCGAAGGCATCAAGGCTGCCTACAAGTTCTATTCCAAGAATGCGGAAGGACAATGGCAGGAGACCGTGACCACAAAAACCATCACAGCGGACGAAGTTCCTGCTCACATACGAAAAAAACTGGAAGCCACCACCCAACCCATTGACATCTCCGACGAACTCGAACTGGAATTGACATGACCGAGAAAAACCTGCCTAAAACCCCGCCGCTCGTGGAACTAATTCAAGATGGATTGCACCTCGTCAAAGAGATGAATGACAAAATCATCAAAGGGGAGCAGAGCACGCTCGACGCCTATCTTCAGAACAAATCACCAGAGATTGACAAGCTCATCCTCGATGTCGAAAAAACTGGCTTGGGCTCCTACGTTTCGGGCGAGGTGGCATTGGTCTACGACCCAGAAGATCACTTTCACTTGGAAGGCGATTTTTACTTTCGCACGCCAAGCGGCGAGTGGACGAAAAAGTCCTTGAAGGGTAAATCGATAAAAATGGATTGGGCTTTTCTGCCTGACGAGCAGGAGAAACTACGCCGTGCAGTGAAGATCGTCCACGAGTACGATAAACCCTGATTTTTTGAGAACCCATCAAGGCAACACCGTGGGCGCAGTCATTGCATTCATCTTCGGACTCATTGTTCTTGGATTTTCGATAAGCCTTATCAAATGGACTTACCGGGTTTTTGCAAAAGGGCTAAAAATCATAACTCCCATTGCTCTCCTGGCGGTCTATGCCTGGGCTTTGATGGAGTACACCACCATCACCCTGTGGGCGACAGGCGGAATTCTCGCATTGATT
>CALMCS010000412.1 GCA_937862875.1 uncultured Comamonadaceae bacterium | reverse complement strand
ATGATGATCGGACCCTGGCCGCTCCACATGGCGACCGAGACCGTGTAACCGACCTCCTGCGCCAGTGCGGGCAGCTCGGCAATCGCCATGCGCACGGGATCGGCCTGCTGCAGGCTGATCAAGCCCATTTGTATGGCCAGCGGCCCCAGGCCGTAATGGCCACTGGCGCGGTCCTGCTCCATCAGGCCCAGCTTGCAGAAGCTCACCAGGTAGGGGTGGGCCTTGGCGGCCGTCATCTCGGCCTCGCGTGCCAGGTCCTTGAGCGCCATGCGCCGTCCCGTGCGTGCCAGCACCTTGAGCAGCTGGCCGCCGACTTCCACGCTTTGTATGCCACGCGGCCCGCGCGTGGGTTCGTCGTCTGCGGCATCGAGGGAAAAGCGGGCGTCGTTCAGGAGTCGGGTGGCGTCGGGCATGGCGGCATTGTGACGGGTGAAAAGGGGCTGGAGAGCTTCAAGGGTTTTTCACTATGACAAATGAATTGTTCAATGTTGAATTTCTGCGTAGCATTCAAAAATTCGATAAAGACAAATGCATTTGTTCTAAACAAAAATGTGAAGCCCATGAACACCAAGACCTTTGCCTCCGCCGCCGATCTCGAAATCAAGAAGGTGAGCTTCGACAAGCTTTCCGAACATGCCTACGCCTATACGGCCGAGGGCGATCCCAACACCGGCATCATCATTGGCGACGATGCCGTGATGGTCATCGATACCCAGGCCACGCCCGTCATGGCCGAGGACGTGATCCGCCGCATTCGCGAGGTCACGGACAAGCCCATCAAATACGTCACGCTGTCCCACTACCATGCGGTGCGCGTGCTGGGTGCCTCGGCCTATGGTGCCGAACACATCATCGCCAGCCAGGACACCTACGACCTCATCGTCGAGCGCGGCGAGCAGGACAAGGCCAGCGAGATTGGCCGCTTCCCGCGCCTGTTCCAGAACGTGGAAAGCGTGCCCGATGGCATGACCTGGCCCACCATCACCTTCACGGGCAAGATGACGCTGTGGCTGGGCAAGCTCGAAGTGCAGATCCTGCAACTGGGTCGGGGCCACACCAAGGGCGATACCGTGGTCTGGCTGCCCCAGGAGAAGGTGCTGTTCAGCGGCGATCTGGTCGAGTTCGATGCCACGCCCTATGCCGGTGATGCCTATTTCCAGGACTGGCCGCAGACACTGGATGCCATCGCAGCGCTGAAGCCCGAAAAGCTGGTGCCGGGTCGCGGCGCAGCGCTGCAAAACGCAGCCGAGGTGCAGGCCGGTCTGGCGGGCACGCGCAATTTCATCAGCGACCTCTGGGCCGAGGTCAAGGCAGGCGCCGACGCCAAACAGGACCTGCGCAAGGTCTACGAGGCAGCCTTTGCCAAGCTGAAGCCCAAGTACGGCCAGTGGGTGATCTTCAACCACTGCATGCCCTTCGACGTGACCCGCGCCTACGACGAGGCCTCGGGCCATGCCGATCCGCGCATCTGGACCGCCGAGCGCGACCGCGAGATGTGGCTGGCGCTGGAAGGTTGATTCGCTCTTCAAGAGCCAAACTGCCTTCAAGCGCTTGATAAATAAGCGCTGACAGCTATCAAAACAGATGACCTATCCGGCTGCCAAGCGCCGGAGGGATGGCTTTTGCCCGAGATTTCTCTGCTGTCGTCGTTTTTTCACCGTTTTCCTTGATGAACGCCATGTCCAACACAGCCATACCCCTTGAGGCCCTGCGCGGCAGCGGCGCCGACATTCAGGCCATTCAGATTCCCTATGTGCGCCATCCGGATCAGGATGTGGCAGAACCTGTGCAGCACCCCGTCGTTATCGTCGGTGCCGGCCCCGTGGGCCTGTCGCTGGCCATTGATCTGGCCCAGCGCGGCCAGCCGGTGGTGGTGCTCGATAACGACTGCAAGCTGTCCACGGGTTCGCGCGCCATCTGCTTTTCCAAGCGTACGCTGGAGATCTGGGATCGACTGGGCGTGGGCCAGCCCATGGTGGACAAGGGCGTGTCCTGGAATCTGGGCAAGGTCTTTGCCCAAGACCAGTCGCTGTACCAGTTCGACCTGCTGCCCGAGGACGGCCATGAACGCCCGGCCTTCATCAACCTGCAGCAGTACTACGCCGAGGCCTATCTGGTCGAGCGCGCGCTGCAGTTGCCGTTGATCGATCTGCGCTGGCACAGCAAAGTCACGGCGCTGACGCCCCGCGCCGATGGTGCCTCAGTGACGGTGGAAACGCCCGATGGCGATTACCGGATTGAAGCCCAGTGGGTGCTGGCCTGCGACGGATCGCGCTCGCCCTTGCGCGGCCTGCTGGGCCAGGAAAGCCATGGCCGCATCTTCCGCGACCGCTTTCTGATTGCCGATGTGAAGATGCACGCCGACTTCCCCACCGAGCGCTGGTTCTGGTTTGACCCGCCGTTTCATCCCGGCCAGAGTGTACTGCTGCACCGCCAGCCCGACGATGTCTGGCGCGTCGACTTCCAGCTGGGCTGGGATGCCGATCCCGAGGAAGAGAAAAAGCCCGAGAACATTGTTCCGCGCATCCGCGCGCTGCTGGGCAAGGATGCGGACTTCGAGCTGGAATGGGCCAGCGTCTATACCTTTGCCTGCTTGCGTATGGACCGCTTTGTCCACGGCCGCGTGGTTTTCGCGGGCGACAGCGCGCATGGCGTTTCACCCTTCGGCGCACGCGGTGCCAACAGCGGCGTGCAGGATGCCGAGAATCTGGCCTGGAA
>CALMCS010000411.1 GCA_937862875.1 uncultured Comamonadaceae bacterium | reverse complement strand
TACCCGGAGCGTTGACCGTGCCAAGGATGTAGTTGGCGTACAGCTGGAGCGTGTTCATCGGAGTCCAGTGGCCAGACAGCGCGTGCCAACGTGTCTTGAAGGGATGGGAGACCGGCGCTGCAGCCGTGCCAGCGGCCGTTTGCTGGAAGCTGTAGGAGACTTCCCAGGCTTTCTCCTGCCAACCCACATTGGCACCGACGGTGTTGCCGTTGTCGCTGTGCGGCGAAGCCACCTCACCGAATGCATAAGCCACATCCACGATCCACTTGCTTTGCGGTGCCGTGCGATAGCGGACCATATTGCTGGCGCGCGCTGCGAACGCCCGCATGTTGGGCTGCGAGTCGGTGGCGGCAATCAGATTCACGGAGGAGAACAGCGTGTTCACATTCAGCGGATCGGAACGCAGCAATGCATTGAACATGGGCGTGTACATGCGGCCCAACTCAATCGATCCGAGCTGGCTGCTGCTCAGGGACACAAACGACTGGCGCGCAAAGCTCAGCCCCGGTCCTGGCATCGTTCCCTGACCGGTATCGGGTGCAACGCCAGCCTCCAGCCAGAAGCCCGCACGCAGTCCGCCACCCAAATCCTCCGAACCCCGAAACGTCACGCGAGACGCGGCAGCGCCACCGTCTTCCACGCGATATAGCTTTTTCTCGCCCGACTTTGCGTAGTTCATATAGACGTCCAATACTCCTTGGATCTGGAGATTTCCCTGCTGAGCGCAGGCCGATGTCGCGCTTGTTATTGCCAAACTTCCCGCCGTCATCCAATGTCTCGTTTTCATGAATCGTTGTCTCCTTGTGATTCACTCTTTGATGAGCGCTTTGCCTTGAGAAGCACTATCGCAACGACGACCAAATGACTCTGTCAACGCCTTGACATTTGAGGCCACGCGGCTCGAGGGGAAACCCTTTCGCGTCTTTCTGAGGTAATAAAAATGTGTGCGACCAAGTACTCGAAAGCAGAGGCCACAGGCGAACTCATTCGTCGAGGGTTGCATCTATGTGGTGCACTGAATGGATGGCCTGAGACAGCGATGGAGCAGCTCGCCGCGGGCTCGCGCTTGCAGCACTTCACCAAGGGCAGCGTGGTAATGCATGCGGGATCCGATCGCCGCGACGCGCTGGTAGTGGTTTCCGGAAGCGTTGAGATTGGAGGCGTGGATTCCGACGGCGCACGCTTTGTTCTGACCATGCGCGGCGCAGGCGAAATCATCGGCATCGCACGCATGTTGCGCGACCGCAAATTCGTCTACACCTACCGCGCCAGTGAGGATGCCGTGCTGGTGTTCCTGCCCGCCAACGTACTGGAAACCGTGCTCGATGCACATCCCCCGCTATGGCGCACGCTATGCATGTTGATGCTCGATCGCATGTGCGATCAGATAGAACTATCCAAACGCTGGGCCTTCAGCCTGCCGAGCTTTCGCGTGGCCGACACCCTGCTGCGGCTGTGCGCGCAGCACGGCATGCACTCCACTCACGACGGCCATCTGCACCTGCGCATTTCGCAGACGGATCTGGCCGCGATGCTCGCGGTCTCACGGCAGACCGTGAACAAGGAGTTGCGCCTGCTGGAAC
>CALMCS010000410.1 GCA_937862875.1 uncultured Comamonadaceae bacterium | reverse complement strand
TCTGGATGCCCTTGGTGTTGAGCCGTTCGGCGATCTCCGATTCGAACTGCGCGTCCTCGACGAACCAGCGGTAGATCTGGTTCACGACTGCGACTTCTTCATGAGGACCGGGTTGTAGGATCACACGGTCGGTTTGCAAGCTCTTGTGCTCGCCGCGCGAAAGCTGCCCCTTCACGGAATCGGACTGGTCGATCAGCACACGGCGCAAGCCGTAGCCCGCTGCCCCGCCTTGGCGAAAGCCGAGTTCGATCAGGCGGCACTGCCCGGCGAACACCTTCGCCGACAGCTCGCGGCTGTATTCGCCCGCCATCGCGCGCTTCACGCCCTTGACGATGGTGGACACGGGCGAGCCGTCGTTCTCGAACTGTTCAGCGCAGTAGGCAACCTGAATCCCGGCGCGACGGCAGATGTATTCGTAGTAGGCGCTTTCGTCGGCGTCCTGAAACCGGCCCCAGCGGCTCACGTCATAGACGAGGATGATCTGGAAGTCGGCCTTGCCGGACTGCACGTCGGCGATCAGTTGCTGGAGCGCCTGACGACCATTAATACGCAGGCCGCTCTTGCCCTCGTCGGCGTAGGTGCGGACGATCTCGATGTTGCGCCGGGCGGCGTACTCGCGGATTTTGTCACCCTGATTCTCCGTCGAGTATTGCTGGTGCTCGGTGGACATGCGCACGTACTGCGCGGCGCGGTACACCGGCTCTGACCCTGAAGGACTTGAAGATGGTTCGTTCGCTTGCATAGACCCGGTCACTTCAATGGTTGACGTTTCGGGTCTACCGCTCCCTTCTTTGGCTGCACTGCCGCTCCGTGAAGATCAAGAGGACAGCCGCGCAGACGGTTGGAATCGTTGCCATGCAGGATGTTCGAGAACCCGTTTGGATGCGAAGTTACGGGCAGATCGACGCGGCGTCGATCAAGTCCTCTCTTGATACGTCCATCTTGCACGGACACATCACAACTACCGGTGTGATCTCGACGACCCACGAGGTGTTGTTTTCCCTCTGAAACGCCGGATGCCTCGTGATGCGGTACAGGCCCGATGGCAGGTCGCACACGTCCATCTGTGCAAGATCGTCGTCTCGGGACCGATCGCGCGACCGTTGCTGCTCACGGTTGCGCTGCGCGTAGTCGGGTCGGGCGTCGCGATAGTTGCGCCAGTAGTCAGGATTGCGCTGCGCCCACGCCTGCTGCGCGGCGCGCTGGTTGATCCGGTAGTCGGGATCGGTTTGGAGTTTGACCCGTTGCCACTGGCGCTTGCGAGCACGCTGACAGCCAGGTGAAGCACAGTAGGCTTGGTCCGGAACTTGTGAGCGTGGCTCAAAGGACTTACCGCAGCAGGCACAGCATCGGGTCATCGTCGGCGTCTCCATGCAAATCCACATGGAAACCGCGAGTGATTACCGCAGCCGGGCAGTCACGCGCACGGTCGAATACTCATGGCTGCGAGGCTGCGAGGCTGCGCGATTAAACCACTACAAGCTTTCCAAGAATTCGCCCGCCACAGCCACGCAGTGATCGAAGCTTGGCGTGTATTTCAGCGTAGCGATAGCGTCAAATCCAGCTCGCAGACTGGCATGCGGTTGCCGAATTTGAGTCAGGAAGACATTCCGATGGCGCAGCAAGAATGGCTTCGCCGCCAGAAGCTGCTGAGGCTCTCGCTCGATCACAAGCGCCAAATCAAATAGGTCGCGCGCGGTGACACGGTCGCCACGGTGATACATCTTCTTGGCGATGATCTCTGCAGCCGTTTCAACTTTGACGGCACGGCCTCGAAAATCCCAAGTTTCCCAAGCGTCATTCAGCAGGTTGGGGGCAGATACAAAGTCCACCTCGCCCTCGTCGAACTGAAGCTTGACGAACATGCCCGGCTGCTCTGTGTAGTCCTCGGTCAGGTCCGCCGCCGTATCGCTCAATCTTGGAGTGACAAAGCCCAGATACTGCGGATCAGGCACAAAGATGTCGATGTCCTTGCTCAGCCGGTGGCTGTAGCGGAACATCAAAACAGTTCCACCGCCCAAGGTCCAGAACGGGTTTGCTATGCCGCCGTACTTGCTGATCTCGTCGATCAACGCCAACGCACGCGGAAACAGACTCTCCCAAACCCCGCTGGGCAACGAATCGGTCTTCATGCCCACAGCGCCCTGCGATGGACGGCCAGCGACTGTGCAAGTTTTGCTACGTTGCGCCAGACCTGCC
>CALMCS010000409.1 GCA_937862875.1 uncultured Comamonadaceae bacterium | reverse complement strand
ACGGAAATCAAGCCTTGGCGCGCAACTCGGCCAGCACTTCCAGAGCGCGGTCGGTGCGCACGTCGTGCTCGGCGGCCAGGCGCTTGGCGACCTGCTCGACCTCGTCACCCACCGCACCCGCGACCAGCGCGATATTGCGAGCGTGCAGGGCCATGTGACCGCGCTGAATGCCTTCGGTGGCCAGGGCGCGCAGTGCGCCCATGTTCTGTGCCAGACCGACGGCGGCGGCGATTTCGCCCAGCTCTTGCGCGGACTTCACGTCCATGATCTTGAGCGCCAGACGGGCCAGCGGGTGCGTCTTGGTCGCGCCGCCGACCAGACCGACGGGCATTGGCAGCTCGATCGTGCCGACCAGTGCGCCGGTGTTGTCCTTTTCCCAGGTGGTGAGCGAGGTGTAGTGACCGTTGCGGCAGGCATAGGCATGTGCGCCGGCTTCCACCGCGCGCCAGTCGTTGCCGGTGGCGACGATGACCGGATCGATGCCGTTCATGATGCCCTTGTTGTGCGTGGCGGCGCGGTACGGATCGATGGCCGCGAAGGTGTACGCGTCCAGGATGCCTTCGATGATTTCTTCACCGCTGCGCTCTTTGGTCGTGAGGGTCTCGGCGGTGACGCGCACGCGGGCACGGGCCAGACGCAGATCGGCCAGGTTCGACAGGATGCGCAGGCGCACCGAGCCGCCGGTGAGCTTTTCGACCAGTGGCGAGACCGACTCGGCCATGGTGTTGACGGTGTTCGCGCCCATGGCGTCGCGCACGTCGACGATCAGGTGCATGACGACCATCGGGCCGCGTGGCGAGTCGGGGAACACGTGGACTTCGATGTCCTTGCAACCGCCGCCCAGACCAATCAACACCTTGTCGCGGCTGTTGGCCACGGCCAGGATCTCATCGCGTGCCTTGAACAGGGCCAGACGGGCGCCGTACGGATCGCCCACGCCGACCACCTGCACCTGTGCGCGCATCAGCGGCTGGGTGCTCGAGGTCTGGAAACCACCGTCCGCACGGGCCAGCTTGGCCATGTACGAGGCGGCGGCAATGATGGAGGGCTCTTCGACCGCCAGCGGGATCAGCACGTCGCGACCGTTGATCTGGAAGTTGCCGGCCACGCCCATGGGCAGCTCGAACGTGCCGATGACGTTCTCGATCATGCCGTCGGCCAAGGCGTTGGGCAGCGCGCCCGGTTGCGTCATCAGGGCGCGGTCTTCGGCGCTCAGGTTGCAGGCGTCGGCGATGAAATCCCAACGCTGGGCAGGGTTCAGGGCGCGGAAATTGGGGAGGCGAGAGTCGATGGCCATGTGCTTGAGTCCAAGAATGACTGCTCCACGATGGGGCAGTTTTAAACAGTTGGACAAACTGTATTCAAACTGTACCTCTGATTAAAGGTACAGTTTGGGCAAACAGTCTCGCTGCAGTGCAACATTTTGGTGCGATCGGCAGCGAAATAGATCCAGATAGGGGAGACAAAGATGGCGGAAACACGACGTTCTGCTCCGATTGCGGAGCGGCTGGCGGATTTGATGGGGCAACAGATCACGGACGGCGTCTACCAGCCGGGGGATAAATTGCCGTCGCTGCGCGAGTTGGCACAGTTGCATCGCTACGCCAAGAACACGGTGGTGTCGGCCTTCGATCTCTTGGTCTCGCGCGGCATGATCGAGCCGCGGCGTGGTTCGGGCTTCTATGTGTCGCAGCAGCTGCGCAAGGCCAAACCCGCCGACGAAGAGAGCGGCCAGCTGGTGCGCGCCATGGACACGGTCTGGCTGATGCGCGAGCAGCTGATGAGCCAGCCCGAGGTGGCCGCGGTGGGTGACGGTTTCCCGCCGATCGAGTGGCTGGCCGACATGCGCATGGATCGCTACTACCAGAAGGTGGTGCGCACGGGGCTCGGTTCGCTGTTCCGCTACGGCAACCGCTTTGGCTATGCGCCGCTGCGCGACAGCCTGGTGCGCAAGCTGGGCGTGCTGGGGCTGGGAGTGCACCCGAATCAGCTGGTGCTCACGCAGGGCGCGAACGATGCGCTCGATCTGGTGATTCGCTACTTCGTGCCGCCGGGAGCCACCGTGCTTGTCGATGAGCCCGGCTACTACCTGCTGTTCGGCAAGCTCAAACTGGCGGGCGCGCGCGTGATCGGCGTGCCGAGGCTGGCCGATGGGCCGGATCTGGTGGCGCTCGAAAACATCCTCGCCACCGAAAAGCCGCGCCTGTTTTTTACGCAATCGGTGGCGCACAACCCGACCGGCTCGGACATCAGCCTGCCCAAGGCGTATCGATTGCTGCAGCTGGCCGAGCGCCACAACCTGGCGATCGTGGAGGACGATCCGTTTGCCGATTTCAAGCCGACCTCGGCGGTGCGCCTGTCCACGCTCGACCAGCTGGAGCGCACGATCTACATCGGCAGCTTTTCCAAGTCCTTCTCGGCGGCGCTGCGCGTGGGCTACATCGCGTGCAGCGCGGCGCTGGCGAACGATCTGGCCGATCTGAAGGCGCTGATTCACGTGAGCGGCTCCGAATACTGCGAACGCATGGTCGACGTGATGCTGCGCGAGGGCCGTTACGAGCGCCATCTCGTCAAGCTGCGGCAAAAGCTCGGTGCGGCGACGGAGCAGGCGCAGCAGTGGCTGGATGCGCAGGGCTGTACCGTGTTTGCGCGCAACGAGCAAACGCTCTACCTCTGGGTGTCTTTTCCCGGGGTGGACGATTCACTGGCGTTTGCCGAGCAGCTCGTGCAGCGCGGCGTGAAGATGGCTCCGGGGCGGGTGTTCCACCTCGACACGGCGGCGGTGTCGCCCTGGTCGCGCTGCAACGTGGCGGCGATGCTGGATCCGCGCTTTCAAAACGCCGTGAGCGAGTTGCTGGGCACCCCGCGCGCGATCCGCCGCTAGCGGTTGGCTAGAACGGGTTTTCGGACAGCTTGCGCACGATCGCCGCGCGCACGTTCTGCACGTGCGCCATCGCGGCCTTGTCCGCCGCGAGCGCGTTGCCCGAGAGGATTGCGTCGCACATCGACTGGTAGTCGCGCATGCGCACTTTCTGCAGCGTGGCGGGGCGGTGCTGCGCGTAGACGATCGGCATCTGTATGGACGGGAACAGGCGCTTCAACTCCTGGCTGCCGCTGGTGGCCAGCAAGGCCCGATACAGGCCGCGCCGGGCGCGCGCAAAGGTGGGGCTGTCGCGGCTGTCGTCCGCGCGGACGAGTTCCCCCATGGCCTGCTCGATGGCGGCGGGCGAATGGCCGTCGGCAATGGCGTGGGCCGCGCTGCGGGCCAGCAGGCCGGTCATGCGCTCGGCCACATCCAACACCTCGAGCGTCTGCCTTTCGCTCAGGGACCGGATCGCCGCGCCCTTGTTGCGCGAGATGTCGACCACCCCCTCGGCCGCGAGGCGCTGCAGGGCCTCGCGCACGGAATTGCGGCTGACGCCATATTGCGCGGCCAGATCGACCTCGACCAGACGCTGGCCGGGCACAAAGAGCTGGGCTTCGAGGCCGTTCATGATTCCGTAGAACACAGAGCCCGATGCGGTGCGTGCGCTGTCTGTGGCGGCGCTCAAGGCGTCTTTGGGGGGCTCGGCGGTGGTGGTGCGTGGCATGGAGGCGATGACAGAAATGCGTTCAGGCGTGGTTTTTGGTGAGGTGTGCTGCGCGAAATAGGCCATTCAAGTGAGCCAAATCCGCAGGACCTGTCGCCAATAGGATAGCTGTCTCTGGAATAGTTGTGCTCCAATATTGTTGAACAATCTGCATATTGCGATTGAATCTGTCTTGACTCAGTGGCAGCCCGTACATCTTTTTTGGAGGAGACCCCAATGGATTTTTCGCTCACCCCCGAATTGCGTGAACTGCGCGACAGAACGCGGCGTTTCATCGCCGAGCAGGTCATTCCGCTGGAGCACGACAAGCGCCAGTCGTCGCACGGCCCCAGCGAGGAGCTGCGCCGCGAGCTGGTGAAGCGCGCACGCGAAGCCGGTTTGCTGACGCCCCACGCCTCCAAGGAAATGGGCGGCATGGGACTCACGCACATCGAGAAATCCGTGGTGTTCGAAGAGGCCGGCTATTCCTGGCTGGGCCCCACGGCCATGAACATTCATGCGCCCGATGAAGGCAATATTCACCTGATGGAAGAAGTGGCCACGCCCGCGCAGAAAGAGCGCTGGCTCAAGCCGCAGGTGGCCGGCGAAACGCGCTCCTGCTTTGCGATGACCGAGCCCTCGCCGGGCGCAGGTGCCGATCCATCGATGCTCGCCACCACCGCCGTGCGCGTTGGCGACGACTACGTCATCAACGGCGTGAAGTGGTTCATCACCGGCGCGGAAGGTGCCGACTACGTGATCATCATGGCGCGCATGGAAGACGGCTCGGCCACCATGTTCCTGAGCGATATGAATCGCCCCGAAATCGTGCTCGAGCGCAGCATGGACGCGATGGATTCGTGCTTCACCGGCGGCCACGGCGTGCTGCGTTTCACCAACCTGCGCGTGCCTGCCGCCGATGTGCTGGGCGAGATTGGCAAGGGCTTTCGCTACGCCCAGGTGCGCTTGGCTCCCGCGCGGCTCACGCACTGCATGCGCTGGCTCGGCCAGGCCCGCCGCGCGCATGAAACGGCGCTCGAGTACACCCGCAAGCGCCAGGCGTTCGGCAAACCACTGGCCGAGCACGAAGGCGTGGGCTTCATGCTGGCCGACAACGACATGGACCTGCACACCGCGCGCCTGAACATCTGGCACACGGCGTGGTTGCTCGATCAGGGCGAAAAGGGCAATTACGAATCGAGCCGCGCCAAGGTCATCTGCTCGGAAGCCGAGTGGCGCGTGGTCGATCGCAGCGTGCAGATGCTGGGCGGCATGGGCGTGACGGGCGAGACCCCCGTGATGCGCATCTTCAGCGACATGCGCGCGTTCCGTATCTATGACGGCCCGAGTGAAGTGCACCGCTGGAGCATGGCACGCAAGCTGGTGCACATGGCAGAAAAGGCGGCAGCGGCGGAGCTGGAGGCCAAGGCATGAATGTGATGGATAAATTCAGCCTTCAAGGCAAGCTGGTGCTGGTCACCGGCGCGTCGAGCGGCCTGGGTACACACTTTGCCCAGCTGCTCGCATCCAGCGGCGCGAAGGTGGCGGTGGCCGCGCGCCGCGCCGACAAGCTGCAATCGGTGGTCGACGAGATCACCCAGGCCGGCGGCGAAGCGCGTGCGTTTTCGCTCGATGTGAGCAATGCGCAAAGCGTGCGCGAATGCTTCGACGCGATTGGCGCGTGGAGCGTTCCCGACGTCATCATCAACAACGCGGGCGTGACGGTCACGCGCGCCTTGCTGGATCAAACCGAAGAGGATTTTGATCAGGTGATGGACACCAACCTCAAGGGCAACTGGCTGGTGGCCACCGAAGCCGCGCGCCGCATGGTCGCAGCCAAAAAAGGCGGCGCGATTGTGAACGTGGCGTCGATTCTGGGCGAGCGGGTGTCGGGCGGTGTCGCGCCGTATTCGATCTCCAAGGCGGCCGTCATTCAGGCCACCAAGGCCATGGCGCTGGAACTGGCGCGCTACGGCATCCGCGTGAACGCGCTGCTGCCCGGCTACGTGATCACCAATCTGAACCGCGATTTTCTGACGAGCGAACTCGGCGAGAAACTGCGCATGCGCATTCCTAGCCGCAAGTTCAGCGAGCTGAGCGATCTCGATGGCCCGCTGCTGCTGCTGGCCTCCGATGCGGGCGCAGCGATGTCCGGATCGACCGTGGCCGTAGACGGCGCACATCTGGTGAGTGGTTTATGACTGAAGCCAACACCCCCACGTTGCCGATCGACGTCCTCACCGACTACCTGCGCGCGCAGGGCCTGGCCGACAGCGAACCGCTGCAGGTCTCGGTGCTCGCAGGCGGCCAATCGAACCCCACGTTCCGCGTCAGCGCAGGCAAGGGCCGCGAGTACGTGCTGCGCAAGAAACCGGCGGGCACGCTGATCGCATCGGCCCACGCCATCGACCGCGAATTCCGCGTGATGAAGGCGCTCGGCCAAAGCGATGTGCCGGTGCCCAAGATGCTCGCGTATTGCGAGGACGAAAGCCTGCTCGGCACGCCGTTCTACATCATGGAGTTTCTGCAAGGCCGTGTGCTGATGGACCAGGCGCTGCCCGGCATGGGCAACGCCGAGCGCGAGGCCATTTACCGCGAGATGAGCCGCGTGATCGCCGCGCTGCACGCGGTGGACTACAAGGCCGTGGGGCTGGGCGACTACGGCAAGGAAGGCAACTACGTCGGTCGCCAGATCGCGCGCTGGACGCGCCAATGCCGCGAGTCGACGCTGCCGGTGAACGAGTCCATGCACAAGCTCATGGACTGGCTGCCGCAAAACATGCCGCCGGGTGACGAAACCACGCTGGTGCACGGCGACTATCGGCTCGACAACCTGATCTTCCACCCCACCGAGCCGCGCGTGATCGGCGTGCTCGACTGGGAGCTGTCCACGCTCGGCCATCCGCTGGCTGATCTCGCGTACCAATGCATGGGCTGGCGCATTCCGCACGATCTGTGGCGCGGCATTGGCGGGCAGGATCTGCAAAAGCTCGGTATTCCGTCCGAGCAGGAATACGTGGCCTGGTATGGCAAGGCGACAGGACGCGATGCTGCAGGGCATTGGGATTTCTACATCGCCTACAACCTGTTCCGCATGGCCGCGATTCTTCACGGCATCGCGCAGCGCGCGGCCGACGGCAATGCAGCCGCGCCCGACGCGGTGGAGACCGGACGCAAAGCCGGCCCGCTCGCCGATCTGGGCTGGCAGGCGGCGGAGCGCTACACGGCGTCGCGCTGAGCGAAGGCCAGCGCCTCCATCAGCGCGGGCGCCAGCACGCTGCCGTGGTCGAGGCCCGGCAGCTCCTTGTAGTCGACCAGGAGCTGCGGGCGATTCAGCGCGGTCAGCCGTGCGGCGAGCCCCTCGACATGCTCGTTCATCCGCCGCTCGGCCTGCTTGGCCGCGCGTTGCGGATCGTTCGCCGGTCTGGCACGTTCAAGCGATCCCACGCGCAGTTGAATCCGCAGATTCGCGGAAGGGTCGCCGCGCTCCATCCATTGCGCGATGGTCTGCAGTTCCTGCCCGTTGTTCCACCAAAGCGACGGACTCGCCGCAGCGTAGCGCGTGAACAATGGGGTGCGCGTGGCCATCGTGTGGAGGGTCAACAAGCCACCAAACGAATGACCGAAAAGCGTCTGGCGCGCGGCGTCCACCTTCCACGCGGATTGAATGGCGGGCTGCAGTTGCCGCTCGATGAAATCCAGAAAAGCCTCGGAGCCGCCTGATCCGTCTTCCAGATGGACTGGCGGCGGCGTGTAGTCACGTTTGCGGGCCGTCATATGCCAGGCCTTGTCGCCGGTGTAGCCGATGCCAACGACCATCAAAGGATCGGGGCGCATGGCCCCTGGCCGAAACCCGGTGTTGCGCGCCAGCTGAGCGGCCAGGAAAAAGCTGGCGTTACCGTCGAGCAGATACAAAACGGGGTAACCCCCAGCAGGCGCCGGTCCGTCAGGCACTTGCACGAACACCCGCCACACGTTGCCGCTGGCGGGGTCGCGAAGGTCCAACTCGTGGCTGCCGGGAAGACTTGCGGGCGGCGCACTGCGCAAGTCCGGCAGCGCGGGGGAGGCGGAGGCGCTGCCCATCCTGGGTTGGGCGCAAGCGCCAAGAACGCTGGCTGCGCTGAGAGTGAGAGCGGTGCGACGGGA
>CALMCS010000408.1 GCA_937862875.1 uncultured Comamonadaceae bacterium | reverse complement strand
GGTGGGTACCTGGAAACTGGCGGAGTCGAGGTTGGATGAGATGGAGTCGGTAGAAAGGGTCATGATTCGCGGCTTGGGTTCAGGCACTTTCGTACCAAGGCTTGGTTCGGTTCACTATGGCGACAACGGCCAGCATCACGGGGACTTCGATCAGCACGCCGACCACGGTGGCCAAGGCAGCGCCCGAATGCAGTCCAAACAGACTGATGGCCGTTGCCACCGCCAATTCGAAAAAATTGCTGGCACCAATCAGCGCCGAAGGCCCGGCCACGCAATGCGCGACGCCCAGCCTCTTGTTCAGCCAGTAGGCGAGGCCGGAGTTCAGCACCACCTGGATGAGGATGGGAACGGCCAGCAATGCAATCACCAAGGGCTGCGCCAGAATGGATTGGCCTTGAAACGCGAACAGCAGCACCAGGGTCGCGAGCAGCGCCAGCATCGACAAGGGCCCCATGGTTGCCGTGGCGCGTTGAAACGCAGCGTCTCCCTTGCGCAGCAAATACCGGCGCAGCCATTGGGCAATCGCCACCGGCACCAGGATGTAGAGCACCACGGAGGTCACCAAGGTGTCCCACGGCACGGTGATCGATGAGATGCCCAGCAGCAGCGCGACGATGGGCGCAAACGCCACGAGCATGATCGCGTCATTCAACGCCACCTGCGACAGCGTGAAATACGGATCGCCCTTGCACAGCTGGCTCCAGACAAACACCATCGCCGTGCAGGGCGCAGCGGCCAACAGAATCAGTCCTGCCACATAGCTGTCGACCTGCGCCGGGTCGAGCCACTGCGCAAACACATGCCGCAGAAAAATCCACGCCAGCAAGGCCATGGAAAACGGCTTGACGGCCCAGTTGATGAACAAGGTCACGCCGATGCCGCGCGCTTGCGACTTCACTTGCGCCAGTGCCGAGAAATCAATCTTCACTAGCATCGGAATGATCATCACCCAGATCAGCACGCCCACCGGCAGGTTGACCCTCGCGACCTCCATCGCGGCAATCGAGCGGGTGAGCCCGGGCAGCAGGTAGCCCAAGGAAATTCCCACGACGATGCACAGCAACACCCAGACGGTGAGATAGCGCTCAAACCGGCCCATGGCGGGTTTGGGGGAGGATTCAGAGGCGTGCATCGTCATCGCTCTCAAGAAGCTCCGATGCGATGCACCAGGGGCTGCAACTCCGCGTTGGACAACGCATCGAAAGGAAGCTGCACCAGCTGCACCATGCGATACGCAATGGCCTGGCGGGTCAGGTCAAAACGCTGCGCCTGATCCGCCACGTCGGCCGCCGAGGGATCCGGATAACTCCAATGCGCGCGCACAGGCGCACCGGGCCAGATCGGGCAGGGCTGCGCCGCGGCGCTGTCGCACACCGTGATGACCACGCGCATCGTCGGCGCGCCGACCTCTGCAAACTGCTCCATGTTCTTGCTCGAAAGACCGGACACATCGACACCTGCAGCGCTCAACACGGCAAGCGCCTGCGCATGCACGCAACCACTCGGAGCGGCGCCGGCACTGTAGGCGCGGGCATCCACCCCGAGGACGTCGGCCCAGTGATTGAACATGGCCTCGGCCAACACGCTGCGGGCGGAGTTGTGGGTGCAGAGCACCAGAACATTGGTGGTCATGTTCAGGAGCCTTTGCTCTCTGGAGGGCAGCAAACGTCGGCGTTCAATCCACAGTCCGCACCTGCACAGCAGTTCTCGGTGAGGTAGCCCAGGACACCATCCATCTGCTCGAAATGGG
>CALMCS010000407.1 GCA_937862875.1 uncultured Comamonadaceae bacterium | reverse complement strand
GCCGTCCATCCGAAAAAAGAGACCTCCCGACATGCAACGTAGAACCTTCATCGCCGCAGCGGCAGCCACTGCCGTCTCCACCTCCGCCTTGCCGGCCTTCGCGGCGGGTGGCCGGCCCATTCGGATCGTCGTGCCGTACGCGGCCGGCGGAGCGATTGATCTGAGCGTGCGCAAGATGGCGACCGCGCTGGAGAGCGATCTGGGCACCATCATCATCGACAACCGTCCCGGCGGCGGTGGCGGCATCGGCATGACGGCCGTGGCGCGCGCGCCGGCCGATGGCCTGACGATTGGCATTGCCGCCGTCGCCACGAACGCCATCAACCCGTGGCTGTTCAAGTCGCTGCCCTACGACCCGATCAAGGATTTCGCGCCCATCACGCAGATGACACGCATCCCCAACGTGCTGGTGGTGAACGCCGAGATCGCGAAAAAACGCGGCATCGACACCTTCGCCGATTTCATCGCGTTTGCGAAAAAGGAATCGGGCAAGCTCACCTTCGCCAGCGGCGGCAACGGCAGCGCGGGGCACCTCGCGGGGGAGTTGTTCAAGCGTGAGCTGGGGCTCGATATCGTGCACGTTCCGTACAACGGCGGTGCGCCTTCACAGTTGGCGCTGCTGTCGGGGCAGGTCGATTTTTCGTTCGACAACCTGGCCAGCGCCGCCAGCAACATGCGCGCCGGCAAGCTCAAGGCATTGGCCGTGACCACCGCCAAGCGCAGCGCGCTCCTGCCCGATCTGCCGGCCGTGGCCGAGACCTTCAAGGGCTTCTCCATCGACACCTGGTGGGGCCTCGTGGCTCCGGCGGGCACGCCCGCAGAATTGGTCCACAAGTACAACGCCAGCATGGTGAAGGCGCTGCGCAGCACCGAGGTCGAAGGCCTGTTCCGCGACATGATGATGGAGACCGTCACCAACACGCCCGAGGAGTTTGGTCGCTTCATGCAGAGCGAGCTCGCGCATTACCAGGAAGTGGTGCGACTGTCCGGCGCGACCGTGAGCTGATGCCCTCCATGACCAGCAACCCTACTCTGTTGACGGGACACACCGTATTCATCACCGGCGCGGGACAAGGCATCGGCGCGGCCGTTGCCATGGGCCTGGCCGGCATGGGCGCCCACCTCATCGCCAGCGATGTGAGCGGCGATGCGGCCGAACGCACCGCACAGGCGATTCGCGATGCCGGCGGCATTGCCAGCAGCGTGCCGCTCGATGTGGCGAACGCCGAGGCCTGCAACGCAGCCGCTGCAGCGTTGCAATTGCCATCCGGCCACAAACTGGTGCTGGTGAACAATGCCGGCGTGCGCCCCAAGCACGCCTTCGACAGCGCCGACCGCGACGAACAATGGCAGCGCACGCTGGATGTGAATCTGGGCGGCGCACGCAACACGATCCACGCGTTTCAGGCGCTGCTCGCGGACAGCGGCGGCAACGTGGTGAACATCAGCTCCATCGCGGCCTCGCGCGCGGCGTCCAGCTCGGTGGCCTATTCCACCTCCAAGGCCGCCGTGGAAATGCTGACCAAGGTGATGGCGCTGGAGCTGGCACCGCAAGGCATCCGCGTGAACGCGGTCGCACCGGGCGTGATGCTCACCAGCATGACCGAGAAAACCCGCCAGGACCCCAAGCACGTCGAATACATGCTGCGCCGCATTCCACTCAAGCGCTACGGCGAACCCCACGAAATCGCCGGTCCGGTCGCGTTTCTGGCCTCGCCGCTGGCAAGCTATGTGACGGCCACCGTGCTCGTGGCCGACGGAGGCTACCTCGCATCATGACCATGAGCCTGCCCCGCAAGAAACCGACGCTGCGCCGCTCGCCCCAGGGCCCGCGCCCGGGAGGCGCGCCGCAGCTACGCGACCGCGCCGAACGCCCTGAACGCCCTGAGCGCACCGAACCCACGCGCCTGCTGTGCTTCAACAAGCCCTACGGCGTGCTCAGCCAGTTCACGCCCGAAGGTCGCTGGCGCGGTCTCAAGGACTTCATCGATGTGCCGGGTGTCTATGTCGCCGGTCGCCTCGACGCCGACAGTGAAGGCCTGCTGCTGCTCACCAACGACGGTCAGTTGCAGGCCCGCATCTCCAGCCCGAAATTCAAGATGGAGAAGACCTATCTGATCCAGGTGGAAGGCACACCCGACGAAGCCGCGCTGCAGCGCCTGCGCGACGGCGTGGAGCTGAACGACGGCCCCACCCTCCCTGCTCGCGCGCGCCTGATCGGCCCGCAAGCCCCCGAGTGGCTGTGGCAACGCGACCCACCGATTCGCGTGCGCCAGAACATTCCGGATTGCTGGATCGAACTCACCATCCGCGAAGGCCGCAACCGCCAGGTACGGCGCATGACCGCAGCCATCGGCCACCCCACCCTGCGCCTGATCCGCGCCGCGATCGGGCCCTACTCCATCGAAAGCATCGCGCCAGGCACATGGACGGAACAAAGCGGCATTGACTGACATGCCAGCTTTGGCGGGCACGGGTATCGTTTCCGGGAGCCTTTGCAGTGCATCCTCTACTGCGTCTTCAACTGCTTCCTCTTCCGTTTCCACTTCCGCTACTACGTCCTCATCGCACCTGCGTTGACGGCATCCGGAGATCGATCACACCATGCCCACACTTCACCCTCCCGTCGGCGCCAGCGACCACATCAGTGGCGACCTGAACGCACCCATCGTGCTGGTCGAATACGGCGACTACCAATGCCCCGCCTGCGGAGCCGCCTACCCGCTGGTCAAACAAATTCAGAAGCAGTTTGGCAAAGACGTCTGCCTCGTGTTTCGCAACTACCCCTTGGTCAACGCACACCCACAGGCCCAACCCGCCGCCGTGGTGGCAGAGTTCGCGGCCCAACATGGAAAATTCTGGGAAGCCCACGACGCGCTCTATGAGAACCAGCGCGGACTAGGCGAGCACTTCTACGTGCAGTTGGTGCAGTCACTCGGCCTGTCGACCGCCGAACTGCAAAAGGCCGTTCAGGCCGACGCCTTCGAGCCAAAGATCCGCGGCGACATCGACAGCGGCGACCGCAGCGGCGTCAACGGCACGCCGACGTTTTTCATCAACGGCGAACGGTTTGATTCGCCGCGTGGATTTGGGGATCTGGGTCCGGTGATTGAAGAGCTGCTGCGGCCTACGCGTTGAGCGATTGGGTTGCACTGGGCAGCCCCACTCATAGTCACAAGGAAAAAAAGGGTGAAAAGACTCGTGTCTTTTTCACCCTTTTTCATTGACCGTCACGTTGAGCGTTGCGCAGCCAGATTCCTGGATCCTGGACTCGCGCGAAGCGTCTTGAAGAACATGCGCTTCACGCTACCTCGTTGACTACAGCAGACGACTCAAGAACAAGCTTTGCCATGCGACGCATGCATGCCCTTGGCCTTGGCATCGGCTTCGCTCAGGTACTCGCCGTGCTTGGTCGTGCCGTAGTACTTGTCGCCCTGGCAGTGATAGACCTTGGTGGTGTCGTTCGCCCATACCTTGCCTGCGCCGCCGCCTGGCGCTGGGGTGGCTGCGACTGCCTTGCTGCCCTTGGTGGCGGCTGGAGCGGTGGTGGTGGGCATGGGCTTGATGGGAGCTGGGACGGCGGCCGGAGCTGCGGAGGCTGCCGCGGCTGCAGGTGCGGCCGTTGCTGCTGCGGCTGCTGCGCCGCCACCGGCCTTGGTTGCGCTCTTGTCGATGCCTTTGTGGCCCTTGCATGCGCCCTTGGAGGTGGCTGCGTTGACCGATGTACCGTCCTTGCAGACAAAGGTCTGCTCACCGGCGGCAGGAGCCTGGGCGAACGCGGCGAAAGTAGTCGTCAGCAAGGCCGAGGTCAGCCAGATTTTCATTGTGTTGCGCATGAAGTGCACTCCTGATGGAAGTTGGTGTCGCATTGAATTCAACGAGACCTGCAAATGCTGCGCGCTGCACCCTCCCTTTCGCAATAGGACGGCGCTGACACAGAAACATTGTTGACACACCTGCCAATTGGCTGCCAAACCTTGCGCAGGCGCAATGGCCTTGCGTTCTAGACCTCAGCGACTGGCATTGCTTGCGTTGGCGCTGACGCCGGTCGATGAGGCATGAATACTCGGATACAGCGTTTGCCAAATGTGGTCGAGGCATTGCTCCAGCAACAGCGCCGCAGCCTGTTCCTCGGCTTGCGCATCGGCGGCCAGGGGAAACGCGGCATCTTCTGTGGTGGAAACCGGGGTGACCAACGTGGTCACCCGGCTCCACAACGCCTGCCATTCCGCACGATGCTGCTCGATCGCCGTTTGCACCGCCGCGTTCCATTGCTGCGGTGCCGACGGCGCGCTGTAGCGGCCCCGGCCTCGGCCGTAGTGCGAGATCACCAGGTACTTGAGCAGCGCCTGGCCCGCGAGGGCAGTAAGGTAGTCGCTCGAGAGTCGAAAGTGTTGCGCCTCCTGGTCGAACATTTTGTTCGCGCCCCAGGCCGCGCCCGCGAAGGTGACCGCGCCCACCAGGGCTCCGACCAGTGCGCCGGTCCCAAGCGTCATGCCGCCCGTGAGCAGGTCCGCGCCGAGGCCCGTGGCGGCTCCGGCGGTGAGTGCGCCCCAGAGGCCTGCGGCTTGCGGATCGGAGGGCGTCGTGATGTGCAGATCGCTTTTGAGCTGCTGCTGAATCTGGCTGGCCGCTTCGCCGTCGAGTTGGTGCAATTGCAGCAGTTGCTGCGTGGCGCGCACATCGGCTTGCTGGACCGCGCCGAGCAGGCGCTTCATCGCGTCGCGTGCGGCGGCGGGGAGGTCGGCGTCCTGCGCGGGCTTGTTGATGACCTGCGAGAGTTTGCTGATGGCGCGCTCCCACAGTTTGGGCTGCGCGGTGTGCGGCGACTCCTGCACCAGCGCGGAGCGAATGAGCTGCGCGGACAACACCTGCAGGCTGGCCTGTTCGCGATCGCGTTGGCGTTGTTCGCGCTGGTTCAGCAGGCGTTGGTACGCGGGCTGTTTGGCCGCGGGCAGCAGTGGCGCAATGCTGCGCAGCATCTGCCGCTCATGCCACCAGCTGCGCGTGAAGGCGTCGAGCACGAGCACATCGCGCACGGTGGCGCTGAAGGCTTGCACCGCGCTGCGCCAGCGCTCCAGATCGGCTTCGGTCTGCTCGGGCGTGGTGTCGCTGCCGATCTGGTTGAGCAGGATGATCACGGGCTTGTTCATCCATTGCAGGATGCGCATTTCTGCTTCCCAGTAGCCGGCGTCTGCGGGGTCTTCGGCGGCGTTCACGAGATACAGCATCACGTCCGCGTGATCGCGCGCGGCGACCAGTGCGCGCTGGCTCATGTAGAACGGCTTGTCGCGCCAGCGGTCCCAGACGTTGGAGAGAAACCAGCCGAGTGGATTGCCCTGCTGCTTGAGGCGCTCATAGAGGCGCACCGAGTCGCCGAAGCCCGGCGTGTCCCACAACCACAGTTGATCGCCCTCGGCATCGGTTTGCAGCAGGTAGCGCTGCGACTGGCTGGTGACATGGGCCGCGTCCTGAATCTCGCCGACATCGTCCGCCAGCAGGGTGCGCGTGAGCGTGGTCTTGCCGATGTTGGTGTGCGAGAGCAGGCACCACTGGATCTGGCGATCGTCCGTTTCGAGCGGAGCGAGAGGTGCTGAAGACGGCGGAGTGGGTGCAAGGTTCTCGGGCATGGGCTGGCTCATGATGGGGTGCTCTGAGAGGCGAGTGGTTCGGCGGAGTCCGGCACCCAGGTGGGCACCAGTCCCGCCGCGCGCACAAACTCGCCCCACAACTCGCGGCGCTCCTGCACGCGGCGCGGTGCTCCGGTGTTGCGCTCGGCAAAGTCCTGGGTCCACAACCAGATCGCCGCGCCGCTGCCCCAGCGCTCGCGCGCGGTCTGCAGCAGCTCGCCGTGGATTTCTGTTTCGGGGGTCGCCGCCATGTTGATCAGCAGCACCGCCGCGGTGTCGGCACCCTCGCCCGCCACGGCGGCGGCCGAGGGGAGTTTGGCGCCATAGGCGAGTGCGGGCTCGATCACCACATGCGCGCCCGCACCGTAGTGCGCGGCGACATGGTGCTTGAGCGCATCGCGCCGTTTGTCGGAGACTTCAAAACTGTAGGGCAGCACATGCAGCGTGATGGCGAGGCCGCCAAAATCGCGTTGCAGCCGTTGAAAATACGGCTGCGCCAGCGGCAACTGCACATGGCGACCGAGCCACCACACGCGCGCGGCCTGCCACAGCGCGAACACGAGACGGGGCGCGATCACCAGCATGCCGAGCAGCGCGGTGTAGGAGACGACCCAGCGCTCGCCGATGTCGGTGGCGGTCAGCGCGCCCGCCGACCCCGCAAGGGCCGCTGGGGAAGGCGCATGGCTGCTCTGCCAGCCTTGAAGCGCTTGGATCTCCGCGAGGCTCCAGGGGGCCATGCCGAACAGCCATTGCACCGGCGCGAACAGCGTGTTCAAAAAATGGTGCACCGTGGTGGCCGACAGAAACGTGCTCTCCCATCCCACCTGGTACTCGTTGGTCAGCCCGGTGACCCACAGCGAGGCAAGCGCGCCCGCGGCCATCATGGCCGCGCCCAGATGCAGCCAGAGCAGCCACTGTGCATGGCGCGAGCGGCGGCTGATCTGCCACCAGTTGCGCTCGAAGCTCAGCACCATCTTGCGCAGACCGCTCCCGCCGGGCATCGGCAGACGCGCACGCAATTTGCTGCGCCAGCCCGTGGCATCGGGCGGCGCGGCGCTGGCTCCCGAGTGGGCGGATTGCAGGGTCACCGGTGCCTCGCGGCCACCGCGCAGCAGCGAGCGCAGCCAGCTGCCGAACATCCACAGATAGACCACAAAATTCCACAACACGATGCCCAGCAGCGAAGGCGCGAGCAAATCCACGCGGTGCGGATCGGTGAAGCGGTGCATGCAAAAGCCGATGAGCAGCGCACCCACCAGCACCGCCAACGGAACCCAGCGCGCAATGCCCGGCGTGTGCTGCCACACGGTGCGCACTTCTTGCGGCAACTGGCTGGCCTGGATGATGCGCTGCGCACGCTGCTCCACAAAGCCCAGAAACTGCTCACGGCTGGCGGAGCCGCCTCGGGTGTTGGGATTGCCGATGGCGTGCAAGGTGTCCTGCGTGATCGCCTCGCAGCGCGCGGCACTGGGCAGCGCCTCGTTGGGCGCTGCGGTTTCGATGGCGTAGGCCAGAAGGATGTCACGTGCAGAGTTCGATCGCATGGCGCTAGTCTATTGCGTGCGTGGGTTCGCGGT
>CALMCS010000406.1 GCA_937862875.1 uncultured Comamonadaceae bacterium | reverse complement strand
AATGTCGCCAGCTTGGCGGGCATTGGGCGAGCCGTCTATGCGGCGCTGGTCGAGACGCTTCGCGAGAAGGACGGGCAACCGACCGAAACCAGGCATCGCGACCACTTGCTCGAAGTAGTGGAGGAGCACGCTGAACAAGCACTGGCGGTCGACATACAGAAGCTCACTGAATCGGTGCCCAACTTGCTACTTGGCAAGGAACTGATGACGGTTCTGACAAGAACACAGGAATGGCTAAAACTGGGACATAACCGCCTGAACACAACACTGGAGGTTGCCTACAGGCAGGCTGAAGTGCGTCGCAAAGGAGGGCTTACCAGATTGGCCACCAGCCAGGCCGGCACCACGCGAAGGCGCGAGTGGACCCCACAAGATCATGCTTTGGCCGAACCTCTGCATTACCGCTGGCGCAATGTAAAGCGCATTTTGGGCGATCTGAGGACTGGTGCATGAGCCAAGAGAACGACGACAAAGAGCCTGAGCACATGGCACAGTTGGCTTGGCTGGACAGGCTGAGGCCACCACCTGGCTGGCGCACTGACAGGGCCGTGCTATCGACCTACAGCGCCCATTTGTCTGTGGTGGCTGCATCGCTATTGGCCCTGGAAGGACAAGACGCAGACGATGATGCCTCGGCTCCAGGCACCCGCGTTGGCTTAGGACGAGCGTTGAGCCGTTTGAGAGGGCGGGTGCATGTCATCGTTCAGGCCGGGCGGGTCACTGCGGGAGCGTCGAAGCCGTCACCGATTGTGGCACTGCTGGATCGTTTCCTGATTGAGTGTCCGTGGGATGAAAGCGCTGGTTCGGGCGGGCATTCGTGGCACGCCAAGTTCGCGCTGGTAAGACAGGTGCGGGAGGATGCCACGCACCATCAAGATGAGAGTCGTTGGGTGTTCCTGATGGGCAGCAGAAACCTCACCAAGGATGTGTCATGGGATCTTGGTCTGCATCTCTGCGCTGATGCAACCGATCAGGAAATGCCCGCAGCTCACGAGCGCAAACCTGTTGCTGGCATCGCAGTCTTGCTGGAGCGACTGGTCGCACAGCCCTTTCTGAAAGGTGCGTTCACGGCATGGGAAGCGCACCAGCCTGAATTGAAGTCGCGCCGATGGAGCATCCCCACCGGGTTGGATGTCAAGAAATTGGCCATGGGGCCTTTCGGCGAACCTGGTGCGGCGTTTCCTCGTATTCCGAAAGACGCACGGAGGGTGATTGCCGTGGCGCCTTTTGTTGATGCCGTGACTGCAGCAAAGATTGCCAAGTCTGGTACCGACAAATGCGAGCGCATTCTGGTGAGCACAACAGCACAGTTGGCCAACTTCAGTGAGAAAGACTGGAAGAAACTGGAGGGACTGAGCTGCCGCGTTTTGCCCGAAACCCGTTATGGCAACGAGCCAGATGGAGAGGAGGAAGAGCTCATCGGGCTTGATCAGGTCGGACTGCACGCAAAGTTTCTGCTGGCCTCTCAAGGCCGTGAACACGCGCTTTGGCTGGGCAGCCCTAACCTCACGCAGCGCGCGTGGGGACGCAATGCCGAGTGTTATGCGCAGGTTGACCTGGAGCGGCGCCAGTCCGGCAAGGAAGTACTGGTCGGAATTGATGCGTTCTTGTCTATGACTTCACCGTACGAGCTACCGGCAGGCGATGCGGTACTGGAGGACGCGGAGCTGTCCAGCATTGAAGATTGCCGGACCAAGGTGGTGCAGGCATTGGGTGACGCATGCCAGCTTGAGGAGAAGGACCGCACATTCCTGGAAGCATCTGCACTGGTTGATATGACATGGCCTGAAGGCTTGCTGGTGAGTTGGGCGCCACTGAGTGCGAAAGACATGCAGCCTTTAGTCCTTACACGTCGCCGCTTCGAATGGCCTGGCGGGCAAGCGCTGCACATACGCTCTAACTTGCTGCGCTTCACGCTGACCTTGGGGGATAAGAGCACCTCATGGGTTCAGTGCGTCAAATGGAATCCGCCCTTGGGTGCGGACCGCGACGTTGAAGCCTTTCGTAACTACATGGGGCCCACACAGAGCTTGACTTGGCTGGCTGACGTGTTGCAAAGCAAGCGCGTTTCGGAAGGTGGTGGTCCGTGGGCCGACGAGCAGGATGAAAAGACTTCAGACAAGCGGCGCGCAAGAAGCCGCTCGTCAAAGACCGACATTCCGACGATCGAGCAAATGCTTCGCTATTGGCTCAGTGGAAACGGGAGTGCTGAAGAGATTGAACACATTCTGGCAGTCTGGCAGCGCCCAAGACAAGTGGCGCCGGTTGGCAAAGACGACAACACCAACAAAGAAGATGTGGCACATCTGCAGGCACTGAGCCGTGCGTGGGAAGTGATCAAGAAGGCTCCTCAGGTGACGGTACGATGAAGGCGAGAGATTTTCAGGCTAGAACAATCCAGGCGGCCCTGAAGTCCCTGACCGACGAAAGTGGCTCGCGCCGGTTCCTCGTGGCAGATGAAGTCGGATTAGGCAAAACCGTCGTGGCCAGCGGCGTGATTCAAGGCATGCAAGAGAGGGTTTCGCACCGCCCTGTCAAAGTGATGTATGTCTGTGCGAACTTGGTGATTGCCCGTCAAAACGTCAGAAGACTGTTGGGTTTTTTGCAGGATGAGGCGCAGCGCGCGCAAGCTTTGGCAGAGATTGATCGGCCGAGCTTGCTGGTGTCAGGAGAGCCCCCCAACCATCCGGATGTTCACGTTTACTCGCTGACGCCCAGAACCACTGTGCCATCGTTGAAAGGTCAGCGCATGGATGGCAAGTTGGAGGAGCGAGCGGTCGCGCTGATCTTGGTTCAAGAAATGATGCGGCGCCATAACGGCCGCCGGATCAACCTCGACATCATGTTAGAGGCCTTCAAAGGGGCTGCAAAGAAGGATTCACTCACCGAATGGTTGAAGCATCAGCGCCTCAACATCACCCCTGAGTATCAAGCTGATTTCGAAGCATCGCTGGCCGACCTGGTCGGTGGAGACTTAGTCGAAGCCGTCAAGGCTCGGCTCAAGAGCCGTGACCAGTACGCTGAGCTTGTCGGGATTTGCCGTGTGGCCATGACCGAGGCCGCGCTGAAGTCCATCAAACCTGATTTAGTGATCTTCGATGAGTTCCAGCGTTTCAGAGATCTGCTTGATGAAGACGAGGACGATGAAAAGGAGAAAGACAAGCAGCCCGAAGTGGGGGAAACGGGTTACGACCGAAACCATGCCACAGCGTCTGTGCTGAAGGCGTTGCGAGGGCAAGGTTGCGGCAGCAATGGGCCGGCGCTTTTACTGCTCTCTGCAACACCTTATGGTCTCCCAGGGGGTGCGGCAAAAGGTACAGAGCGAAAAGAGCACCATCAGGACTTTTTCGACCTGCTCGCATTCTTGGCCTTGGACGAGGAGAAGTTGGGTGAGATCAAGGCGGCCTATGGCCAACTGCACTCCCTGCTGCTGGACTGGGCGCCTGGCAAAACAGACGTGGTGGAGGCAGCAAAAAATTGTCGAATACACCTTCAAGAAAAGCTCCGGCCACTGATGGCCCGGACGGAACGGGTTTCTTCCAGTGACATTCTGCAATCGGAAGCCTTGGGAGCGAGTGAGCCATCTGCTTGCACCAATGAGGTGGCCCAAGAGATTCGAGCCGATGACCTGACACCGCTGGTGGATATGTTGGATGCGTTCAAGGAACACCATCGTCCGTGGGCCATGCCCTTGTGGCAGTCCGTCCCGTTGCCCATGCAAACCCTGGGCGCGCATTACCTGGCTTGGAAGAGCCGTCGCCCTGCAACAGTGACGGTGCATCTGGATGAAGCGACCCGGCAAAAGTACGGAGGGCCCAAAGAATGGCCCCATCCTCGTCTCCGAGCGCTAAGCGATGCATTGTCGATGTCCGATCTCGCCTTGCCGTGGGTCGCGCCCTCCCTGCCATGGTGGCCGCTGGAAGGCCGATGGGCTCGCTCAGGCTTGGACGATCGCAAGATCCAGGACAAGGTCCTTGTTTTCAGTCGCTTCAAAGCTGTGCCGTCAGCTCTATCGGGCTTGTTCAGTTACGACCTGGAACGCAACTTATCGAGCCAAGGTATCAAGGGGCCTTTTGGTTACGAGCCGGCCAACAAACGGACGCGCTTCAGAGGCGATGAGGCCCATCCAGGCCTCTTGTGCGCCTTCCACCCTTCGCCCGTTCTCGCGATGCTCGATCCTCTGGCAGAAAGTGTGAATCTCCCTGAGCGTGTGAGAGGCATTCACCGCGCCAAGCAAATCATTTGCAAGCAATTGCGCAAATGGCTGACAGAGCAAAACGTCAAAGTGGTGCATGAGCAGCGGCGAGCAATCTCGCGGCGTCGCTGGCGCGACTGGGAACTTGTAGTGGCCCTCGAACAGTTGCCGGCCAACGGCGTGGAGACTGTTTCTAACGCTGCGTGGAGAAGCTATTGCGTATCACACGACCGCTCAAAGGAACTATCGTTGTTGGTAGCAAGATGGTTTGACCAGCCTTTGTCACTCTGTGGTGTCATCGATGAGGTGGAGTTGAACACCCTGGTGCATCTGGCGATCTCTTCTCCAGCGGTTGTCGCGTTGCGAGCCCTGCGTCGTCATTGGCAACAAGCCAAGGATAAAGGAGAGCTACACCACACAATCGACTTGTGTTGGTCAGGGCTGAGACGATATTTCGATACAGCATGGTTTGAGGCGGCCATCACACGCGACAAACGAAAGCGCTACATCACTTCGGTCATGGAGGCTGTCATCCATGGAAACCTGGAATCCGTGCTTGATGAGCATTTTTGGTTCCTGTCACAAGCCACCGGCGAGTGGCACGAAAGATTGGCAGAGCTGACAGCGGCGCTGAGCTTGCGGGACGTGAACGTCACCTTGCATGGCAACCCCGGGGACGTGGTCGACGACAGTCCATTCAAGCTGCGTTGTCATGTTGCGGTGCCTTTGGGAGCTGCTGTGCAAAGGTCAGACACCGAGAGCGCTGACCCGCAGTCAGAGTCTGAAACAAAGATCCGTGCAGATGAGGTGAAGCGCGCATTCAACAGCCCATTCTGGCCAAGAGTGCTCGTAACGACGTCCATCGGTCAAGAGGGCCTGGACATGCACCCCTGGTGTGATGCCCTTCTGCATTGGGATCTGGCGGCCAATCCGGTTTCCATGGAGCAGCGGGAGGGTCGAATCACGCGCTTTGCCGGGCTCAATGTGAGGCGGGCCATGGCTCGGGATTGGTCGGCAGCAGGTGGCCAAACAAATGGCGGTGGCAGCCCCTGGGCCAAGTTGGCGTTAGCCAAAGAGACGGAATATCAAGCTCACTGCAGCAGCGGCTTGCAGCCCTGGTGGCTTTATCCGAACTCGAATCCTCGCCATTGGGTCGTCGGTGCCGTCGGCAGTGAGCAATTTATACGCCACAAGGAAATGCAAAAGCAAAGAGCCATCTATCGGCTGGTTCTGGGAATGCCGAACCAAGAGCATCTGATGCAGTTGCTACGAAAAAAAATGGACGAAAGTGAACAGATAAATGAGATC
>CALMCS010000405.1 GCA_937862875.1 uncultured Comamonadaceae bacterium | reverse complement strand
GAGGCAATTCTGGCACTTGTCGTCTGAACCTGCCGTGACAATCACCGTCGCACCAAAGGCTTTGGCGAGTTGAATCGCCGTCACTCCGATGCCACTGCTGCCGCCCTGAATCAACAGCGCTTCACCTCAGCCACAAAATCATGCGTCTTGTAGTTGATGGCGTGATCCGCACCAAGCTCGAGGCAATTCTGGCACTTGTCGTCTGAACCTGCCGTGACAATCACCGTCGCAGCGAAGGCTTTGGCGAGTTGAATCGCCGTCACTCCGATGCCACTGCTACCGCCCTGAATCAACAGCACTTCGCCCGCCTGCAGACGACCGCGATCAAACACATTGCTCCACACCGTGAAGAATGTCTCTGGCAGCGAAGCCGCTTCGATGTCGCTGAAGCCCTTGGGCACCGGCAGACACTGCACCACTGGCGCCACACAGAATTGCGCGTAACCACCACCGGCGATCAGCGCACACACGCGATCACCGATCTTGATTCCCGCCTGGGCCATGGCCTCGGCATCGCCAGACTCCACCACGCCCGCCACCTCGAGACCCGGAATATCCGAGGCACCTGGGGGCGGCGCATAGTGACCCTTGCGCTGAATCACATCCGGACGGTTGATACCGCTCGCAGACACACGAATGAGCAACTCACCCTTGCCGGCCTGCGGCATGGGGCGTTCACCGATTTTCAATCCCTCGGGCGGGCCAAAAGCCGTGATCTCCACCGCTTGCATCGTCGACGTCATCCTGAAGTAATCCGAGTAGTTGGCCTCTGTGCTTCGCCCTGAAAAGGACGAGCAAAGCGCATCAATTCAAAAACGAAACTGCCGCAAGTCAGTCAAGACTTGCGGCATCACGCAATCAACGGCTTATTGCTGTTGGTCGCCGCGGTCACCGCGGTCGTCACGGCGCTCACCACCACGACCACCACGGTCGCCGCGGTCACCACGATCGCCACGCTCTTGAGGAGCAGGACGGCCGCTGTCGCCGGCTGGACGATCCAGCAGAGCCTTCATGGACAGCTTGACGCGGCCCTTTTCGTCGGTTTCCAGAACCTTGACCTTGACGATCTGGCCTTCTTGCAGGTAGTCCGACACCTTTTCCACGCGCTCGTGAGCGATCTGGGAAATGTGCAGCAGACCGTCCTTGCCTGGCAGCAGGTTGATCAGTGCGCCGAAGTCCAGAATCTTGGTGATTGGGCCTTCGTAGATCTTGCCGATTTCGACTTCCGCAGTGATCTGCTCGATGCGACGCTTTGCCTCGTCAGCCTTCGCGCCGTCTGTGGCTGCGATGGTGATGGTGCCGTCTTCTTCGATGTTGATCTGCGTGCCGGTTTCTTCGGTCAGCGCACGGATGGTGGCGCCGCCCTTGCCGATCACGTCACGGATCTTCTCGGGGTTGATCTTCATGGTGAACAGCTTGGGAGCGAAGTCGGACACTTCGGTCTTGGCTTCGCCCATGGCTTCTTGCATCTTGCCCAGAATGTGCATGCGCGCTTCCTTGGCCTGGGCCAATGCGACTTGCATGATTTCCTTGGTGATGCCCTGGATCTTGATGTCCATCTGCAACGCCGTGATACCACTGGTGGTGCCAGCCACCTTGAAGTCCATGTCGCCCAGATGATCTTCATCACCCAGGATGTCGGTCAGCACAGCAAAGCGGTTGCCGTCCTTGATCAGGCCCATGGCAATACCCGCCACATGCGCCTTCATCGGCACGCCGGCATCCATCAGCGACAGGCAGCCGCCGCACACCGAAGCCATCGACGAGGAACCATTGGACTCGGTGATTTCCGACACCACACGCATGGTGTAGGGGAATTCTTCCTTGGTCGGCAGCACAGCCACCAGAGCACGCTTGGCCAGACGGCCGTGGCCGATTTCGCGGCGCTTGGTCGAACCCATGCGGCCCACTTCGCCGGTAGCGAAGGGAGGCATGTTGTAGTGGAACATGAAGCGGTCTTCGAACTCGCCAGCCAGCGCGTCGATGCGCTGTGCATCACGCTCGGTGCCCAAGGTGGTCACCACCAAAGCCTGGGTTTCACCACGGGTGAACAGTGCCGAACCGTGGGTACGTGGCAGCAGCGAGTTGCGGATTTCGATAGGACGCACGGTACGTGTGTCGCGACCGTCGATACGTGGCTCGCCGGCCAGGATCTGGCTGCGAACAATCTTCGATTCGATTTCGAACAGCAGGCCTTCGACCTTGACCGAGTCGAACTCAACGCCTTCGGCCTTGAGCGAAGCGAACACGGAAGCGGTGGCTTCGCGCAGCGCTTGCGTACGGGCTTGCTTGCTGCGGATCTGGTAGGCCGCGCGCAGCTTGTCTTCAGCCAGTGCATTGACCTTGGCGATGAAAGGCTCGTCCTTGGCAGGAGCTTGCCAATCCCACACGGGCTTGCCAGCTTCGCGAACCAGTTCGTGGATTGCGTTGATGGCGATCTTGCCTTGCTCGTGGCCGAACACCACAGCGCCGAGCATCACTTCTTCCGGCAATTGCTGGGCTTCCGATTCCACCATCAACACGGCGGCTTCGGTACCTGCAACGATCAGATCCATCGTCGAGTTCTTGCGCTCGGTCTGGCCTGGGTTCAGCACGTATTCGCCGTTGATATAACCAACGCGAGCAGCACCGATAGGGCCATTGAAAGGAATGCCGGAGATCGACAGAGCTGCGGACACGCCAATCATGGCGGCAATGTCGGCGTCGACTTCAGGGTTCAACGAAATCGTGTGGATGACCACGTGCACGTCGTTGAAGAAACCTTCTGGGAACAGAGGACGGATCGGACGGTCGATCAGGCGGCTGGTCAGGGTTTCGAGTTCGCTGGGCTTGGCTTCGCGCTTGAAGAAGCTGCCGGGGATCTTGCCTGCGGCGTATGTCTTCTCGATGTAGTCCACGGTCAGTGGGAAGAAGTCCTGGCCGGACTTGGCATTCTTGGAACCGACAACGGTAGCCAGAATGACGGTGTCGTCGATGTTGACGAGCACAGCGCCCGATGCTTGACGGGCGATTTCACCGGTTTCCATGACGACGGTCTTGTCGCCCCACTGGAAGCTCTTGGTAACTTTATTGAACATGCTCATAAAAAACTCCATGTTATTTATTTGATAGCAGGATAACCATATCCTGCCTCATATGAAGCGCAATTCAGAACACGATGCCATTCCAGTGAGCCTGCCCTTGTGGCGGGGCGGCAAGGTCATTGGAATGACACAGCTTCGCTCTGTTATTGCAACTCCGAAGTAAAAAACGCCTGAGCTAGTCAACCTAACCCAGGCGTTTTTTCATGCCAGCGCGATTACTTACGCAGGCCCAGCTTGGCGATCAGTGCGGTGTAACGCGCTGCGTCCTTGGACTTGAGGTAGTCCAACAGCTTACGACGACGGCTCACCATACGCAGCAGGCCACGACGACCGTGGTGGTCCTTGGCGTGCAACTTGAAGTGAGGAGTCAGTTCGTTGATACGAGCAGTCAGCAGTGCAACTTGCACTTCTGGGCTACCAGTGTCAGTAGCGGAACGAGCGTTAGCCTTAACGACTTCTGCCTTGATGGAAGATGCGATCATGATTTTTTCCTTGAATAAGACCCGTTGCGTCACTATTGAAAATGAAGCACCAGAGTCCCTTGTTTACTTGCGCCGCTGGCTGGAAGGGTCAACGGCGTGCGTCTTGCACCATGCAAAACCCAACGATTATAACTGACGTCGCTTTTTCACTCTAGCCGCCCCTGTTGAGATGCGGAATTGGCAACGCTGTGACATGGCTCAGCGACGCGCGCGAGACAACCCTCAATGATGGCAGCCCAGCCCTCACCATCGCAGGTATTCCCATGCGCACAGCCACATCGCTCTATCTCCTCTATCTCTATAGATCCCCTGCCCCGTTGCGCCGCCAGCTTCCTCTTCTTCATCTATTAGGTATCTGCCTTGCAGTCGCCGCCATGGGCCTCATGGCAAGCCCCGACTCGCAAGCAGCAACCAAGAAGACCCGAGCCACGTCCACAAAGAAGTCCAACGCCGTCAAGATCAAGCCCACGCGCAACGACTCCAGCGAGACCCCAGCCGAGCGCGACAAAAGACTTTTCAGAGAATGTCAGGGTTTACCCAATGCGGGTGTTTGTTTGGGTTACAATCGACGCTAACGAAAGTTTGGATTTGTTCAGCACTCACTAACAAATTTTGAATTTTTTGGAAGTTTTCCAAAAAGAGCAAAATAGTGGTGCTATAATTCGAAGCTTGGCGGCTGTAGCTCAGCTGGATAGAGTACTTGGCTACGAACCAAGGGGTCGTGGGTTCGATTCCTGCCAGCCGCACCAAAACGACAAGCCTCAGAGTAGAAATACTCTGAGGCTTTTTCGTTTGTGCCGCCGCTTTCCGCACGCGGCACCCGGAGCGACCACCCGATTCGCTCCGTCGCCCATACACACCCCCTCCCTCTCTGCTCCCT
Organism: uncultured Comamonadaceae bacterium; assembly: GCA_937862875.1. GTDB lineage: Bacteria > Pseudomonadota > Gammaproteobacteria > Burkholderiales > Burkholderiaceae_C > Diaphorobacter_A. Next base: position 1,061 of record CALMCS010000405.1, on the reverse strand, counting down.
GACTCGCCTCGGCGTTCCGGCACGGACATTGCATGGACTGTCGCACCACGACACCGTCCCTGTGAGCCGACCCCATGAAATCTCCGCTGCGATACCTGGTTGCCGCGCGGCAATCCGAAATGGCCGAACTCGCGCAATTGCGCGATGCCTGCGCCTTGGTCCAGCATGTCTCCCGGTTGGTGCATCAGCTGCAGAAAGAACGCGGCCTGTCGAACCTGTATCTGGCGAGTGCCGCGGCGCAAGGCGCTGGCGCGTTGTCGGACCAGGCTCAGGCCGTGAACGGCAGCGTGGCCACGGTGCGGGCCGCGCTGGAGGCGCAAAGCCTGAGCCTGTCGGGCGGGCACGGGGCGCGGCTCTTCAGTGCCATTGCCTATCTGCTTCAGGGTCTGGACGCGCTCCCCGCCCTGCGCGAGCGCGTTCATGCGCAGGCCTTGCCTGTGGATCAAAGCACCGCCGCCTTTGTGCGCCTGATTGCCGCCTGCCTCGCGGTGGTGTTCGAGGCTGCGGACAGTGCGTGTGATCCCGATATCTCTCGTCTGCTCGTGGCGATGTTTCACTTCATGCAGGGCAAGGAAATTGCGGGCCAGGAACGGGCCGCTGGTGCTGCCGCGTTTGGCTCCGGGCTGAGCGATGTGGCGCGGCAGCACCATTGGCTGCATCTGATCGAACTGCAGGACGGGTGCTTTCAGGTGTTTGCCGAGTTCGCACCCGCATCGCCAGAGATGCGCGGCTGGGAGGATGTGGAGCAGAACCCTGCCATGGCGGTGATCGAGCGCCTGCGCCGCGTGGCATGCACGGCGCGCGAAGGTGAACGTCTCGACGCTGCGCTTGGCGAGCGCTGGTTTGCGGCCTGCACGCAGCGCCTCGATGCGATGCATCGGGTCGAAGGGCATCTGGCCGATGAATTGGTGCAGCTGTGTGAACGCAAGCTCGCCATCGCTTGCTCGGTGTTGGCGAGCCAGCAGGTGTTGCTACGTGAGGAAGAAGAAAAAGAAGAAAAAGAAACGGAAGAAAACGAGAAAGAAGCAGAGGCCGGTTCCGTACATTCCACGGCCGTGCAA
>CALMCS010000404.1 GCA_937862875.1 uncultured Comamonadaceae bacterium | reverse complement strand
TCGACCAGCTCTTTCGAGTCAACGAACTGGACTTTGCATTCGACGCATTCAATGCGGCCACTCAGACCAGGCTTGCCCCACAAATTGAGGTGGCAGCTCGGGCAGGTGTACTTGCGTTTGTTCTTCGGGTCTTCTTTGCCTGGATCTGGCTGCAGCAACCCCGCCGAGGTCAACGCGGGAATATCAATCGTCGGATCTTCGGGCATCCCGGGAACCGGTTCGCCGCCAGGCCCGTAGAGCAATACCGCTGACATAGGCACGCGCTTAGTCACCACGTCGATCCAGGACAACATGCGGCCCTGCTCGATCAACTCATTGCAGGCCACATCAAACGGTCCGCCTTCGATGATGTAATGCGTCATCTGCTGGCCATGGCGCTTGCCGCCAGGCTCGCCGGTATTGGATGGCATCAAACCGACTGACTCCATTTTGTCAGCCCATTCGGCATTGTGATAACCGGCCCGCGAACGCTTGCCGTGATGAGCCTGCCATTGGTGGACTTGCTCATGTACCAACGTCGAAAGCGTTTGCTGAACTCGGCGGTGTGCAAAATACGCCGGATTCAGCGCGATCTCATCGCTTTTTCCATCGCCGTTCCGGCGAAGGAAACGCGACTCGGAGTAATAGCCGAACGTGTTGCTTTTACGCTGGAGCGTGAACAAGCAGCCAGGGAGCTGGCCACGGAAAAGCACCTCATTGAAGTACGCATAGGCGCCTTCAATTTCCTCGTAAAGCTCTTGGCTCGCAGTTGCTGTCATGTGTCCTCCTTTTCTCGCACGCGAGAATTCCCCCCAGCCTGTCCACCCGCGGGGGAAGGTCATGGGTCATCTGCAAAGTTTATCCTGTATCGTACGATACAGGATAAATCCCAAAAAAGGGGGCGAACCCCCTCACATCGCCAGGGCTAATCGGAAGCCGAGGAAGCCGCCAACCGCACCGGCCACCACTGCCGCTATCAAGGCCGTCAGCGCGATGGCCACCAGCCGACGACGCAGACCACCGGCAGCGAGCAGCACCGGAGCTGTGCTCCGGTTCAGCTCGTTACCAATCCGCGCCGCCGCTTCGCGGCCTGCTTGGAGCAGTGCCGCTTGCTGGGTTTCCATCATCGACTCGAAGTTCATTTGCGTCTGCAGCAAGGCCTTGCCCGCTGCATCCTTGATCGCGCTCGCGATCTTCTCCCGCAGTTCGCCGTCTACTTCTTCCAGGCGGCGCACCAGGGCGTCAATGTCTTCGAGCATCTGGCCCGCCAACGCTTCGCGGGCGGTTGTCGGATCCTTGGCCATCGCAGTTACTTCCCTTTGCCGAACAGCGCCGCGTACACGTCATCGAGGTTCTGCCAGGCCGACTTGGCCAGGCGCTGAACCGAGATCATCCGCACGGCGTGTTCCTTGTCTTGCTCGGTCTTCGCCTCGCGCAACATTTCACGGTATGGCGTGGTGTCCTGTACCACCTCGGCGATGTTCTTTTTCAGCGCACGCAGGCGCTCGAACACTTCGTTCGAATAAATCACCGCATCACGCTTGAGGGTGAATTTCTTCTCCAGCTCATGGAAGCCGAACAGAGCCGCGAAGGTGTGCGGCAGATCGTCAGCGTCATCGATCTCAACCTTGTTGAACACGATCAAGATTTTCTTGGCCGGTACGCCCAGCGCGGCCAGCGTCTTGATCGTATTGATCGTGTCGGCCTGCTGCTTTTTCTCGCCGACCGTGGGCACCAGGAAGTAATCGAATTCCTCATGCGAGCCTGCGAACTGGCCCATGTACTTGAAA
>CALMCS010000403.1 GCA_937862875.1 uncultured Comamonadaceae bacterium | reverse complement strand
CGATGTCGATGTCGGCGCCGCAGGAACACGTTCGCGCACATGATTCCGCGCCTTCTCAGGCTCCGCATGGACTGCATATTTCTGCACCGCAGAACGTTGGACGACCGGCTCCCTCACCCGCGTAATTTCACGCTCCAGCGCCGCATGGTCTTCGATCGGCGCAATCAAATCCGCCAATCCCGCTGCCTGATTGATCAGCCACATGCACATCACATAGGACGCCATGGCCACCGAGGGATCACCACGCTCGATCCGCGCCATGGTGGGTTGCGACACGCCTAGTTTCCTGGCCCACTGCGCCTGCGTTTCGCCACGCCGCTTGCGAGCAATGACGATGTTTTGCGCAAGCTGTTCAATCTGCTGAAGAACCGCCTGCGGGTAGTCGGAGGGATGGGTGTTTTGGCGTGGCATCCATAGATGTTAGAAGATTGCCTATTTTTTGCAACTCTATAAATATTTAATGAACAAGAAATGGCTTTCTGCGCTCACGAAATCCATAGATTATTCATAGATGTTTCACTTAATGATTTTTTCTAATTTCTATGAATATTCAATTCCACGCCCTCGCATGTTGCCGAGCACCAGCCGAACATCCAGTCAATCGTTATCGAGCTTCACCCCAGGCGTAGCGATTTCCAACAGCTCCGCCTCAATCGTCAACATGGCATTGGGCTCGATGTCGCCCGAGCCGCTCTCGCCGTAACCAAGCTTTGCAGGCACCCAGAACGTGTATTTTCCACCGGTGTGCATGAGGCGCATGGCTTCTTGCCAGCCGGGCATGGAGACTTGGTTGAGCGCGATGATGGCGGGGTGGCCTGAGGCGTAGGTGTCTTCGAGCACCTGGCCGTTGAGCAGCTTGCTGCGGTAGTCGATTTTGACGGTGTCCGTGGGCTGGGTGGTGGCACCCGTGCTGGCTTGGAGCACTTCGAATTGGAGGCCCGAACTGGTGCTGGTCACGCCCGGGCGACGGGCGTTCTCGGCCAGAAAGCGCTCTTCTTCGGCCTGATTTTTCTGCGCGTGTTGCTTGTGTTTTTCGGTGCGCACGTCTCGCAGATGCGCGGTGAATTCGCGCCGCGCTGCATCGGCAGCAGCAGCGTCGAGCAGAGGCGTCTGACCTGCGTTGGCGGTGCGCAGCGCCTGGATCATCACCTCCAGATCTATTTCATTGCGCACGGGGGCCAGTGTGCGTGCGGTGTCCAGGCCCGCGACATAGCTTGCGCGTTGGCGCTGCGTTTCGAGCTTGGTCAATGGCGCTGGTGCCGCGGCATCGTCGGCGTTTCGGGTGCAGCCACCGAGTACGAGCGCGAGAAGCAAAGGGATGAGGGTGAAGGTAGTACGCATTTTTTATTAGTTAACAACCGAGAAAGTGATCATCATTCCCATGTCCTCATGCTCCAGATTGTGGCAATGGAACATGTAGCGTTGAGGGCCTCTGAACGGCTGAGAAAAATCGACCGCGATCCGTACCTGCTCGCCCGGCCAGATCACGACGGTGTCGGTGAAGCCCATGTCTTGCGGGCCGAGTCCGCCCGGCGCAACCGCGCGGGCGCGCAGGTCCGGTGGGCTGAGGCTGCGCGAGAGCACGCGGAACGAAAAACCGTGGATGTGCATGGGGTGCGGCATGCTGGTCATGCTGTTGCGAATCTCCCAAATCTCGCGGCTGCCGCGCTTGATGCTGAACGCCGACGCGTGCCCGGTCTTCAGAAAATTCCAATCGTTGATGAACCACGTTCCCTCATCGTCCATGCGCAGGCGAAACGGGCGAACGGGCCAGCCTGTGGTGTCGGGCAATACGGGCAAATTGGATAAGGGTGCCGCCGGTATCGGTGCGGCGGTTTGCGTACCCACAGGTAGCAGGCCTGACGCATTGCTCGATGGCTTTTGGGATGCCGTGTTCGATGTACAGACCACGCGCAGATTCATCAGCAGCTGAGGTGCTCCCATCCGCGCGGCGCCGGGGTGGTCTCCCATCGGATCGGGTGCCAGCGCACCGCCTTCATTCTCGTTCTCCATCGCCGCGTAATCGAGACTACGCAGCTCCAGAGTGGCGTCCGCAGGCAAGTGGCTGAAATCGACCAGCACATCGATGCGCTGCGCCGGCGCAAGGAAGCAATCGTCCATCGTCTGCGGCTCCGAGAGCAGTCCGCCATCGGTGCCGATGAGGTGCATCGGCACGATCTGATCGCCATGCATGAATGCCAGACGGAACATGCGCGCGTTGGCAAAGTTGGCGATACGCAATCGATACAGCCCAGGCACAACGTCGAGCACGGGTTGGACCGTCCAGTTCACGAGCACGTGATTGCCGATCCAGACATCCGCACCGAGTTGGTAGACGATGGCGTTGTCCGCATCGATCTGCTTGTCGGAGAGGATCAACGGCAGATCGCGCTCACCCCAGCGCAGGTTGAGACGCTTGCGCAAAGCGATCTCCTCGTCGTCCTCAACCAGGAGCAGTCCGGCAAGGCCCTGCTGCAACTGCTGACCCGTGAGATGGTGCGGATGCGCGTGGTACCAGTACAGCCCCGCACGGTTGAGCACGCGCAACCGGTAGCGCGCCTGTTGGCCAGGCTCCACCACATGCAGCCCACTGCCGTCGTTGACTTCGTCGACGCTCAACCCGTGCCAGTGGATGGTGGTGGGCTCCTTCAGCTCGTTGACCAGCGTGACGTCCATGGCTTCGCCACGGCGCACACGCAGCAACGGATTGAGTACCGATCGTCCATCCACGGTGCCCGCATAAGCGGAGATGAGAGTGGCCTTACCGGGAAGCAGCGCGACCTCTTTCCGCTGCGCACGCAACGTGATGGGCGAGACCACATCCACTTCGGCGAGAAGCCCGTCGCGGCCAGGCAGGCGGAGGGGATTGCCTTGAAGCACAGAAGAATCCAAAGGCGCAACCGCCACCTGACTCACATGACTTGACTGTTTTTTAGTCAGTGCATGAGCGTGCTCAGCAGCCTTGCCTTCGCCGCGCAAGCGATAGAAATAGGTACCCGTGAATGCCGCCGCAGCCACAGCAGCAGCGCTGCCAGCAATCCATTGCCGTCTTCGATGATTTGTCACGTAGTGTCCAGCGCTCCCTGCCCCAATGGGCGGCGATTATAGGAACGCCATATGACAGTTCTGTGATAGCTCGGACCAGCGCTTTCGACTCGCGCTATGTCGTCTCCATTAAATACATCTGTCACACAAGATTGATAGATTCGCCCCTCGATTCCACCAGAGGTTCGCGTGTGCAAGACACGAACCTCTCGCAAATATCTAAATAACATGCAGGGAGTATCGTGAACGCACTGAAGCAGTTGGTTTTCAACATGGAGAGGGCGTGCCTGCGAAGTGCCGCCGCAGCGCTGCTGGGCAGCCTGGCATTGGGCGCCGTGACCGCGCATGCGGCGCAGCGCATACCGCAAGTGGCGGAGAGCGGGGTTGTTCAAAAGAAGATCTCCCTCACCTCGACGCCGATCACCAAATCCACCAATACGTTGCTGGCAGCAGCCCCGCAGACACGGGTCTGCGAGACTGGGGCAAAGTGGGTGCGACTGGGTTTTTCAGCGCTCGAACTCAAGAGCTACGACAGCCTAACCTTGGTAAGCAACGGTGGCGACACCTACACCTTCGAAGGCGACAACTGGAAAGGCCGCGCCTTTGACGCGCGTGCCATGCGCGGCGATTGCGTAGAGGTCAAGGCCTCGTTTGCCAGCGCCGACAGCCGCTTTGCCATCGACCACTACCAGTTCGGCAAAGCCGCATTGGCCGAAACACCGGTCGTCGTCGTAGGTGCCGGCGATATCTGCGACAGTTCGGGCAGTGCGTGCGTGGGCACCTCGGACCTGATCTTCAACATGTCACCCGCGCCCGATGCCGTGTTCACCGCCGGCGACAACGCATACAGCAATGGCACGTTGGCAGAGTTCAACAAGAACTACGAACCGAGCTGGGGCCGCTTCAAGGGCAACACACACCCCACCCCCGGCAACCACGAATACAACACCGCGAAGGCGCAAGGCTACTTCGACTATTTCAACGGTGCCAATCAACAAACCGGCCCAGCGGGTGATCGCAGCAAGGGCTACTACAGCTGGGATGTGGGCGAGTGGCACTTTGTCGCGCTCAATACGATGTCTGGCGGTGCCATTGCCGCCGATCAGCTCAGCTGGTTGAAGGCCGACCTGGCCGGGACGACCAAGCCTTGCGTAGCTGCATATTGGCATCACCCGTTGGTCAGCGTGGGCAACTACTCGCCTGGTGTCACGACGGCCAAGCCTCTGGTGGATGCGCTCTATGCGGCGCACGCCGATCTGATGCTGGTCGGCCATGACCACAACTACCAGCGCTTTGCCAAGATGGACGGCAATATCGCCGCGAAATCCGACGGTGTGCGCGAAATCCTCGTCGGCACGGGCGGACGCTATTTCTACCCACTGAAGTCCAGCAAGCCCGCGAATCTCGCGGCCTTGCTCGAAGCCGGTAACGCCGATACCTGGGGCATTCTCAAACTCACGCTGACAGCCAGCGGTTACCAAGGTGACTTTGTGCCCTCGGCAAAGGGCGATGGCACCAAGAGCAACGGCAAGTTCACCGACACGTTCAGTGACTCGTGCAACCAGAAGGTGGCCACGTATTCCGTGTCTACCGATGCTGCCGATGTGACGGTCAAGCAAGGTGCGAGCGCGGCTGCCAACCTCACCGTCTCCAGCCTGTATGGATTTGCGGGTGCGACCAATCTGTCGGTCACGGGCCTGCCCACCGGCGTGACGGCGGCGTTCTCCAGCAGCACGGTCAACGTGGCAGCCAATGGCAGTGCAAGCTCCACGCTGACACTGACCGCCGCAGCCGATGCGTCGATAGGAGCCGCAACGATCACGGTGTCTGGCAACGTCGGCGACGTGACCCGCGTGGCGACCTTCAAGCTCAACGTCGGCCCATCCGATGGCATCTGCGGAATAGCCAATGGCAAGCTCCTGCTCGCGGCACCTGCTGCAGCGAACGAGCTGTGCCAGACGGGTACGGCCAGCGGTGTAACGGGCAGTGGTCATCCTTGGTCATGGAGTTGCAACAGCGACAGCGGCGGTGCCAACGCGGCCTGCTCGGCAACCATCCAAAGCTGGGCAGTGAATGCGGTCACAGGCCCAGGTGGTGGTGGAACCGTGACGGTAGCCAACCCGACGGTGGACAACGGATTGACGACCACCGTCACGGTCGTGCCCGATGCAGGCTTCAGCCTTGCCTCGATCTCCGGCTGTGGCGTGGTGCCCGGTGCCGACGCGAAGACCTACGTCACCGCGCCGGTCACGGCCCAGTGCACGGTGACGGCAAGCTTCAAGCAAAGTGTCGCCACCTCCATCCTGACCGTGACCATGAACCCGGCCAAGCCGGTAGCGGGCAAGCCGTTGACCATCGTTGCAACCATGACGGAAGCGCCCGCCGCTGATGTCAAGGCACGGACACAGGCCCAAACGCTTGCGCCCATGACGAAGGCGGCGGCTGCAGTGGCCAGTGGCAACGTCACGTTCTCCGACAACGGAAAGGTGCTCTCCAGCACCCCTCTGGGCTCGAATGGACAAGCCTCCGTCTCACTGACCCAGGGCCTGACTGAGGGCGCGCACACGATCGTCGCCAGCTACGACGGCGACGCAAGCCACGCGGCGGTGCAGGTGACGGCTCAACTGCAGGTCAGTTCTGCGACTGACGGCACGCCATTGGCCGTGCCGACGCTGTCGCAATGGGCTTTGGTGCTGCTGGGACTTTTGTTGATGTACGGCGTGTGGGGGTTGCGCCGGAAATAAGGCTGATGTCTTGCAGGGAGAGTAATTCGGCGCATGGATGTTTGATCCGATATCCATGACGCCGACACCTCTCATGGAAGCCGCCTGTGCTTGTGCACTGGCGGCTTTTTTCATTGGCTGTGAAGTAATTCGAAAAAATCGGCTCGACGGGACTGGTTGTACGCGGGCTCTTTTCAGGAGTGGAATGCCAACAACTCATGGTGAGTGGGTGCTATATGACGCAGGGTTCGGGCGATGTCATGAAAATCAACGCATGTCTAAATCATGAAACGGTACAAATCGGCGGCCCATCAGCGCTTCTTCAGTCGCAGGCCACCGATGAGTCCCATCACCAGCAACATGGCAGCGATAAACCAAGGGTTGCCCACCGGCACAGGTGTTGCAGCAATCTGCGCGGCCACCGTGATCGTGACTTGTGCGTTGTTGGAGATGTTGAACTTGTCAGTCACGCTGTAGCTGAACGCCACCGTTCCCACATAGTCGGTACTCGGGGTGAAGCTGACGTCACCGCTTGCGGAGACATTCACTTTACCTTT